>JAQUHM010000329.1 GCA_028683595.1 Geobacteraceae bacterium
AACCGGTATCCACTGCACAGGATACCGGTTTTTTTATTGTAATTTTAAAGGGAAAGCTCAGTCAGGAATCCGCTCCAGTTCGGCAAGCCATGCTACTGCCTCGCCATCACTGGGAGCGCGCCAGTCTCCGCGAGGAGAAAGAGAGCCGCCGGATCCTACTTTCGGTGAGTTGGGCACACAGGTGCGCTTGAACTGACTGGTCTTGAAAAAACGCCAGAGGAAAACATTGAGCCAACGCTTTATGTCGTGGAGGGAGTATTCATGTTGTTTTGATTCCGGGATATCCGGCCAGCCGCTGATTCTCTTGTCATGCCAGGCGTTCCATGCCATAAAAGCAACCTTGGCAGGGAGGTAGCCAAGGCGCAGAGTGTAATAGAGCGTAAAATCCTGAAGTTCATAGGGGCCGACAATATCCTCTGTGCGTTGAACCGGCTGACCGCTGGTCTCATCACCAGGGACAAGTTCGGGGCTGATCTCTGTTTCCAGAATATCATCAAGGACCGGACTGACCTCAGGACCGAGCTGATCGGTCAACGCTGTCCAGCGAATCAGGTACTGTATCAGGGTTTTGGGAACACTGGCATTCACATGGTAATGGGCCATGTGATCACCAACACCATAGGTACACCAACCAAGGGCCATTTCACTCAGATCGCTTGTCCCCACGACAATTCCACCATACTGGTTGGCCAGACGGAAGAGATGACTGGTCCTCTCACCAGCCTGAACATTTTCAAACGTCACATCATAGACAGGCTGACCTTCGTGGAAAGGGTGCCCGATATCCTTGAGCATCTGATGGCAACTCGGCCTGATATCGATTTCCCGGTAGGTACACCCTACTGTTCTGATCAGTCGACGTGCCTGCTCGAGAGTGCGTTGGCTCGTAGCAAAACCGGGCATGGTATAGGCAAGAATATGAAAGCGGGAGAGTCCCATCACGTCCATGGCTCGCGCACACACTATCAGCGCCTGGGTAGAATCGAGACCGCCGGATATCCCGATAATCATCTTGTCGGCACCAGTTGATTTGAACCTCTTTACCAGGGCCTGGACCTGAATCTCGTAAACTTCCCGACACCTTTCGTCGCGCCGGGCCGGATCGCTCGGAACAAAGGGGAATCTCTCGTAACGCCGCTCCAGAGATATCTTCTCATCCAACGGCAGATCAACCGAAAACCTGACGGTTCTGAATCCCTGCAGAGCATCCCGGAAACGATGGATGGATTGCCCGAAGCTGTTCTGACGCATCCGTTCCTGAACAAGCCTGTCCAGGTCCAGATCTCCATAGACAATCTGTTCCTCATAACTGAAGCGTTTCGACTCGGCCACCATGGTTCCGTTTTCACAAACCATCCCATGGCCATCCCAAGCAAGATCGGTGGTTGACTCACCCAAACCGGCAGCACTGTAGAGGTAGGCAGCAAGACAGCGACCTGACTGGTTTGCCACCAACTGCCGGCGATAATCAGCCTTGCCAACGGTAATATTGGATGCCGAAAGATTAACGAGTACCGTCGCGCCCGCCAGAGCGGCAAATGATGAAGGAGGAATCGGAACCCATACATCCTCGCAAATTTCGATATTAAAGGTAAGGAGCGGTTGATTCTCCACTTGAAATAGGAGCTTGTTGCCAAAGGGAATTTCTGACTGCCCGAGAAGATCGATGGTATCCCGCAGGGAATGATCGGCAGGCGTGAACTGCCGCAGTTCATAGAATTCCCGATAATTCGGAAGGTACGTCTTTGGGGTAATACCGAGCAATCTCCCCCGGTAAAAAACAACAGCACAGTTAAAAAGCAGGCTGTCAATCTGTAAAGGGAGACCGACGATGCCGATGACCGGCATGCTTCGTGACGCCTCCAGTATTTTATGGAAACCGGCAAGACATCCATCAAGGAGAGTCTGCTGATGGAAAAGGTCTTCGCAGGAATAGGCTGAAATACCAAGTTCGGGAAAAACAGCCAGGATGGCTTTGTTTTCCATGGCCTGCCGAAGCAGGTTGATGGTTTCAACAGAATTAAATTCCGGGTCTGCCACCTTCAGTTTCGGAATGATAACGGCAGTGCGGATAAAATTGTGATTATAGAGATTCAGGAATTCGTGCTGCTGGCTCATGGGCGGTCCCTTCAGTGGTGCATCTTCAGGTAGCGCAAATACACTCCGTTAGCGTATAGACGCACTCTTTCTACACCTTTCGAAACAAAAGTGTCAATGGTTTTCAGACACTAGCCCTGCCCTCAGACCCAAGGTATCCGCAATGGCACCCCAACAGGAAGGTTCTGCCATCAGGCAGCCTCATCTGCCCAAGCAAGTTCGCCCTCGCTGAACATCCCTTCCACATCGAGAAGAATAATCAGTTTTTCTCCCATCCGCCCGATTCCACTGAAACACGCACCACCAGAGCTTTTCACCGTTTCCGGTGTAGGTGAGACACAATCGTTTTCAAGTTTGATCACATGGGAAACTTCATCAACGATCAGACCAATTGTCGTCCCTACGCTATCAACGACAACAATGCGTCGGGAATCGTCGTTATTTTCCTCAGATTCGGGCAGATTAAATCGTTTCCTGAAATCGATAACGGGAATAACCCTGCCCCTCAAATTGATAACACCCTCGGCATAATCAGGCGTATTCGGTATTTTTGTAATGCCCATCATTCTGATGATTTCCTGAACTTTCAGTATGTCCACGCAGAATTCTTCATTACCCACGGTAAACCCGACCATGTGATGTATTTCGTCAGAACTTGCACTTGAAACAGCCATATCATCCCCCAAATGTAGCAAAGTTTGATATTCATATCGGCATGAAATTGATTTTCTTTAGTGAAACCATGAAAAAGTATTAGCATGAATGTTCAAGGAATCACAAAACAATCTCTTTCCGGGCATTTCTCTACGAAAGGGTCATCAAGTGGATAAATGAATTCCGTCTGCTACACTGTCAGCAGAGCCCTCACACTATCCCAGTAAAGGCGGTTTGACAAAGGAAATGCGCCCTTTCACCCACGTCTCAATACATCCGTTTTATCTTTTGTTGGCTGTAATTCTGTGTAGCGTACTACTCACCAGTCTCCCAACACTATCGTTTTCATCAAATCAAGCCGCTGTTCAAAAATATGGTAAACACACCCTCTATTTCTTCTGGGGACAAGGTTGTCCGCATTGTGCCGCAGCAAAGCCATTTCTTGAGGAGCTAAAGAAGAAATACCCGGGACTCAAAATCAGCGCTTATGAAATTTACAACAGTTCGGAAAATATGGAGATAATGCGGAATATGGCAGAATCGCACGGGGCGGAACCCAGGGGTGTTCCTACCTTTATTTACGGTGAAAGGATTTTTGAAGGTTTCAGCAAAAATATCGCACAGGAGCTTGAAATTGCCGTTTCAGCCGGGATGAAAACGGGGGAGCAGTCAGACGCAGCAAAGAAAAACCGAAAAGAGCCTGAACATTCGGAATCGGTTACAATCCCTCTCCTGGGAAAAATGGATGTGCAATCATTATCGCTACCCTTGTTTACCGTAATTATTGCAGGACTGGACAGCTTCAATCCCTGTGCGTTCTTCGTTCTTTTCACCCTGCTCAGTCTTCTGGTTCATGCCCATTCACGCAAACGAATGTTACTGATTGGAGGAGTCTTTGTATCTTTTTCCGGGTGTATCTATTTCCTGTTCATGGCAACGTGGCTGAATCTGTACTTTATTCTCGGCCATCTAGCCATAGTCACGTATATCGCCGGGATTTTGGCTCTTATTATCTCACTGATCAACATAAAGGACTATTTCTTCTTCAAAAAAGGCCTTTCTCTCAGCCTCTCGGAGGTCTCAAAACCCAAGCTGTTCGAGAAAATGCGAGGACTGCTCAGAACAGAGTCGCTCCCCTCTGTACTTACGGGGTCTGTGGTGCTGGCAATTACTGCAAACAGTTATGAACTTCTCTGCACAGCAGGATTCCCCATGGTTTATACGCGGGTCCTTACTCTCAACAAGCTTTCTTCCGGAATGTACTATGCGTATCTTACGCTCTACAACCTTATCTACGTTCTCCCGCTCGCGGGGATCGTTGTATTTTTCACAGCAACGCTGGGAAGCAGAAAACTGACCGAGTGGCAGGGACGGGTCCTCAAACTACTCTCAGGTCTCATGATGTTCTCTCTCGCACTCGTGCTCATTATCAACCCTGCCCTATTACAAAATGCCATATTTTCTGTTCTGTTACTAATCGGAATTACCGTCATAACGGCAGTCATCGTAATGATCACAAAATACATTTCAGATCATGATTCAGTATCCACTGGATAGATCACCAAATGCCTGTCAGGTTCCCTTCCCACACTCTG
>JAQUHM010000330.1 GCA_028683595.1 Geobacteraceae bacterium
TGAAGGTAATTTATTGCCTTGGCGACTCCTTTTTGCGAAACCATCGGAAGTAGTCAGGTGAAAAACCCAGTGTTACTCAACTTTTCCTTCCAAATTGATCATCGTACCGCCGATTGTGCCGCCGATGGTACCTCCGATCGTACCTCCGATCGTACCGCTGATAGTGCTGCCCAAGGCGCTGTTCACCGAAATCATCCCCCCGGAGCGGAGTATTTCGGCATCTATTTTGGCTAACTCGAGGAAAAGCTCATTGATTTTCAAGGCCAAATCAAGCTTTCTTTCCTGAAGGGTCTTCAGTTTCGGATTCTCTTTCATCTTTGATCTCCTTCCATGTATTGCAACAGAGGATTCACGGCATCCGATTTTGCTGTTCCAGGCCTGTCCCTGATTCGCGTATTCATTCCGCCTCCTGATGTATTTTAGGTCGGTCCAATAATCATTTTGAACAGGGTACTGTCTTCCCTGTTGATCCCGTTTTGGGGAAAAGTGTAACCGAGAACAGGGAAAAGTCAAATCTTGCAAATGAGAATATGTTAAATAAACTGCTCTACTGTATCGGGTTTTCAGCCGTTTATTTGAAGTCAGGTAAAGCTGTGGTTATAGTATCGAAGAAACAAATGGAGTAAAACGTGCATTATTTGAGAGATATCTATCAAATTGCCAAAGCTTGTCCCCATGTGGGTGTCGAGAAGGGCTCGGCAGGGATCAGGAGGAGTATGTGTTGAGGTTAAAATCCTGATTGGCCAGTGTACGGTCATCTCCCGGCAATGACGTTGCCTTGAGCCGGGGAAGGGTGGATGTATTTCCGTTTATCGCTGTCAGGAAGGTGCTTGAAGGGGAGACGACGGCTGATGCCTGGGGAAGGGTTTGTGCAGCGGTACCTGGAGATGCGGTGCTGGGATTTGTATAATAGCGAATTTACAGCGGGGATTTGTTTGGTTCATTAAAAATACATCTGTTACGGATTTTACCTGGTTTACGTGCAACCTTTCTTTTTCGCTTTTCTACTTGCTGTTGTACTAGTTGAGACCTATCTGCGTGGAAGGTGGCCACCAGTCTATTTTTCTAAAGGCATTTCTATTTATCATCGCAATATTACGGTAAGTTATGGCATTCAGAAGATTCCGACAGCAGAACTGTAGAGGCTTCCTTGCCCGATAGTGGCTGGCATGCTCCGATTTTGGTTCGACAGATTGGCGAAAACCAATTTGCCTTTCGGGAGAAAATGATCCATTTCGGTATGGGCTACACCCCTCTCATGCATGGATACATCAAGTGTGACCCGAATTTAAGGCATATAGAAATACGAGGCATTGCGAATTGGTTTCCAGTGTGCTTTTCCATTTTTTTGATGTTTATTTTGGCAATGCCTTTAGACACTTCTGACATCATCTTTCCCCTGTTTCTTTTAGGACTCATATGGTTCATATACGTAAAGCAAAAGAAGCGCTTCAGGCAGGTCAAAGAAGCAGTTCAGACTTTGTGTGAAAAAGAATCTACAAACGGGTAGCCCTTGCAAATGATATGAATCGAAAATCCAAGACCAGTCACACACTTTCTTCGTCGCGCTGACCGGCGCCTGTCCTCCTGTTCCCCCTGGATTCCCGCCAAGTAGGCGCCGCCAGAAAAGCGGTAACCAACCTTCGACTGCTTGTGGAGATGGATCAATACCGATAGAGGAAACTGGCGGTGTGATCAAATAACAGAGAAAAGGGGTATACTTATAAGAATTCCCCGGGAACTGCTTGCTCCGGGCAACGTCTTTACGGTGACTCCAGGATGTCTATTGGAAAAACAGGTTTGATCTTCAGCAAGAGGATCGGAGGATAGTTCTATGCTGTCCGACAATACTCAGGGAACTAACAGTCCTTCATCAACTGATAAGGTCAACGCGATGGACGAACGAGCTGGTTCTCTTTGTTCAAACGAGCAAAAATTCAGTAGCATGTTTGATCTGGCGCCCGGAATCATGACGCTGACCAGCGTGCCAGAGGGATTTTTTCTCGAGGTAAACCGGAAATTCCTCAAGACATACGGTTTTTCCCGTGAAGAGGTCGTTGGCAAGACCGCTGACGAGCTCCGGTTGTGGGTCAACCCTGATGAGCACCACCGCTACCTGCAGATACTCCACGAAAATGGTCACGTCACCTCCATTACCGCAACACTGAGGACCAAAAGTGGCGACCTGCTGGCGGTCAGATTTGCCGGATCCCTGGTAAATATCGCTGGTGAAAGTTCTGCGCTGAGCACCATTTTTGATTGTACCGGTCAGACAAGCATGGAGCAGACGTTTCCGGAAAATGAAGGCCGTACAGAATTCAGAAAAAGAAGAAGCACCTAAAGCGACAGCAGACAGTACGTATCTGATCCCATAGCATCAAATCAGGCGGAACACAGCTCTTTGACAATCGGAGACCTGACACCCTTTTGTGTACGGAATTAATCTTTCATTGCCTCGCGGGCCGAGCCCAGGAATCGCAGAACCGACGCCGCCACGACGCGCGTGCTCTCCGACAGGAAGGCATGGCCGCCGGGGTGGCGCTCGAACCGGCCCTGGGGCAGGAGCTCGGCGAGCGTCTCGGATTCGGCTGCAGGGAGGAGGACGTCGTCCTCTCCGGCGAGGACGAGCGCCGGTGCGTCAATATGCGACGCCCGCTCTCGGGTGTCGTGGGCCAGGCAGGCGTCGGCTTGCGCTGAGAAGCAGCGTGCCGAGGGGGCGGGCGAGTTGGCGAGGGTTGTCAGGGCTTCCTCGATCAGCGCGCCGTTCTCGAGGGTCGCAGGACCGAAGACCCAGGCGAACTGCTCGCGCCGGAAGGTGTCGGCTTCTACCCCTGCCAGGAGGAGCCGCCGCCAGGCATCGAGGGCGTGGCGAGTCCGCCCCGGGAGGCGGGCCGCTGTGGCAGCGAGCACCAGCGAGTGGATCCGTTTCGGTGCGAGGATCGCCAGCTCCTGCGCCACGAGGCCGCCGAGTGAGAATCCGAGCACATCCACCGAGTCGAGCGAGAGGTGGTCGAGGATCGCGAGCGCGTCGGCGGCGAGCCGGGCAGTGGTACACGGTTCCGGCGGCGGACCGGACCGGCCGGACCCGCGGGTATCGAGGAGCACCAGCTGGCGCTCGCCGCAGAGCTCATGCACCAGAGGACCCCACGCGGACAGGTCGAGGCCGATGCCGTTCAAGAGAAGCAGGGGCGGTCCGCTGCCGACGATTTCATAGTGGAGCGGCACTCCGTCGAGCGTGAAGTCACTCGCCCCGGCGGCGCCGCTGTTCGCCGCCCGCGTGCCGGCGTCCGCCGGCCGCTCGAGCTGGGCCTCGACGTAACCCGCGAAGTCGTTCAGGGAGCGCAGCTTCACCGAGGATTTGTCGCTAACCCGGATGGCGAACCGCTCCTCGATGGCCACGATGAACGCGGTGAAGCCGAACGAGTCGAGGGCGTTGTGCGCGACTGCCTGCTCCGGATCCAGCTCGTGGACCGTCTGCGCGTTGCCCCCTACCTGCACTATGAGTTCCCTCAACTGATCAATCATCGGTGCTGCCATGTTCCCTCCTTGGTCAGGGTCTGTTACGGAATTAGTATAACATTCAGGCGCTCAGATTTGGGTTGAATCTGTCGTTCCCGCTTGAGCAAAACCGCAGGAGTAGCAGGGCTACGTCGAGGATTTTGCGATTGAGCGAACGGCAAAGACGACCTGAAGATGAGATGCATCAATTGTGACACATATTCCGTAACAGGCCCTTATGCTCTGGTCGAGCGCATCTCGCTGTCTGCGCCTCACGCCGGGCTCCGCTCTCTCAGTTTGAACCGCTGCACCTTCCCGGTGGAGGTGCGCGGCAGCTCGGTTACGAACCGGATCCGGGCCGGGCACATGTGGTCCGGGAGCCGCTCTCGGCAGTGTCGCCGCAACTCTCCTATCAGCTCCGGCGACTCGCTCACTTCGCGGTCGAGCACGACGAAGGCGCCCGGGACGCTGAGCGCGCCGACCAGGGTGGCCACCACGGCGCACTCGGCTACCACGGGGTGGCCTCGCAGGACCTCCTCCACGGCGGTAGGTGAGACCCAGCAGCCGGCCGACTTGAACATGTCGTCGCTCCGGCCGCGATAATAGTAGAAGCCGTCCCGCTCCACGAAGAGGTCGCCGGTTGCGAGGGGAGCGTTGGCAGTTTCATCCGGCGGGCTCCAGCTGCCCGGGGTCCGGGTGGGCCCGTAAATGAGCATAGTAGTAGATCTTCTTCTAACGCTTTCATCTTTCCGCATCATCGCTTCCACCCGTCGCAACTCGGTGGTGAGTTCTTTTCTGAAAAAATCTTCCCTTGACATGGTGTTGCCCC
>JAQUHM010000331.1 GCA_028683595.1 Geobacteraceae bacterium
ATTGTTACCATTCCAAGTATCGATACTGTAAATCTTGCGCCTTGTCCCCATGCAAGCATATCCCATTGCAACGGTGGAGCGGCCCTTAAATGAACCTATTTCAAGTATTACCGCATCTTCAGGAAGGGATTGAATCTTATTAAAAAGAAACTCTTCCTGACCAGGAACCATAAACCCTTCAATAGCCTCGACAATAGTGGAATAGTGAACATACTTCATGAAGCTCTCCTATAAATTTCTTCTATCATCTGATAGGCCAACTTCGATCGCCCTCAAAACCAATCTGGTTGGTGCGACGACGATAGAGCTGCCAGCACAGTAATTTATCGTTATTGATCTTAACAATTCTCTTTTCATCTCTGCAATATGGCTCAAAATAGTTCGACAACCCGGGCACAAGAACTCTTACAGACTCGAAAGATCTCCATATCCTTTCAGCTAAATCTCTGTGCCCATAGTTTACGAGAAGAACAGCATATTTTGCTATAGATTCAGGAGCGAAGGCATTAAGCCCATTTTCACGCCGCCCAAATAACGCGTCGCCAAATGTTATCTGACCACGTGCCTCGCCACCATAGTGCGGACGAGTCTGAAATACTCTATTAAGGTAAAGCAAGTCGAAACCTTTTTCATACATATAGGCCGCCACATCATGGTAAAGATGTTGCCCCTGATACATCTCGATAAATTCTACTTCAGTTTCTACCAACATTGCATTAGATACGGAAATAGGACTGGAGTGCAAGATTTCCAATTCTGTCCCTTGAGTATCTAACTTGATAAAATCAGGCCAATCAAGCTTTTCTTTTCTTATTATGGTATCCAGCCTGGCACTATCAACCAGAACCTCTTGCTCTATTACTAAGTTTGGATTAAATTCTCTTTGAAACCTCTCGTTGGGTTGCAAACGTGAACTGTCACCAGGACTTCTGTAAATATTGAAGTTGATCGGCCCATCTTCCTTTCCAACATAATATGGTAATATGCGGTGCTCAACGAAGCCTGATACTTCTGAAGCAGCAAGACGTGCACACTCCTTAGTATCTGCATCATATCCATAATATTTAAGATATTGTTTCAGTCCTGCAAGTTCACCCAAATGGCCACCACGGGCACCGATATCAGTTACAATTATTGGATATTGAGATAAGAATCCATGTAACAACGATGGGTTTTCTAACATCCAGCTAATGTTATATGGTAAAACAGCATCGTAGTGAGATTGATACTCCTTAAAGGCATCAAGCATAAGATTTGCTGATACAGAGCTATTTTTGAGTATCTCTAACGAACCCTCCACTTGACTTAGTAAAAACCGAACTATTTTATTATATGGTTGACGATCTAATATTTTAAGATAGATTCTTTCAGCATTAAAAACATCTCCCTTTTGATGAAATTCGACGGCAACCTCAAGGTCGCTCTGCAAAACAGCATTGAACTCTTCAGCATTATTCATTTTCAGTTTTCCTTCCACCTAGTATACAGGTTGTTCAACTAACATTTTCCACATCATCCGACAGCCAGTTTCTAGCTCATGAACAAATATTCTTCCGTCACAAAGACGAGAGGTCCGCATTTTCTGGCGAAGTCCAGTGCGCAGTTCACTCAGGAGTTCGGACCGACCCACAAGATATGCCGCTATCTCGACGCATTCATCTACATCCTTACCAACAAGGGAATCGAGCCCGAGACGGGTCAAGATCGAAGCAGTAACACGCGATGCATGCCGATCCCCTACTAGCCCAACCACCGGCACCCCCATCCAAAGTGATTCACAAGTGGTTGTAGTGCCATTGTAGGGAAAGGTATCGAGGGAAACATCCAGATGCCCGTAACAAGCAAGATGCTCCTCAGTAGTCATGGTAAAGGGTGTCATCATGACTCGGTGGCTACTGATCCCCTGTGCCGCAAACTTACCAAGCAGCCTGTTTCTGGTCGACTCATCAAAGAGGCATTTATTCTTGAAAAGAATCCTCGAATCCGGAATACGGGTTAGTATCCGTGACCAGAGAGCTATCGCTTCATCGGTTATCTTTGCCAAAGCATTGAAGGAGCCAAACGTGACGAACCCGTTCCTCAGCATCGGCAACGACGTGACTGCCGGAGCCTTGGCCGGAGGGTCAAAACAAAGAAAACCATTGGGAAGCCTTACGAGAGTTTCTGAGTGGTACAGATCCGCTTCGCCAGGAGGATCGGAAATATCATCAACGACCCGATAGTCCATGGTCGAAAGCCCCGTGGTATTGGGGTAGCCAAGCCAGGTAACCTGCACCGGAGCGGGCCGCATGGCAAAGAGTGGCAACCGGTTACCGCCGGTGTGGCCTGCCAGGTCAACGAGAATGTCGATTGCATCATTTCTGATGAGGGAATAGAGCGTATCGTCATCCATGCCGGCTGTCTTCCGCCAAACATCTACTCCCTGCTTAATTCTCTCTGTAGACTCGTCTTCCTTCCCCCTGTCGGAATAGCAGAAAACCTTAAACGTGGTTCGATCATGATTTGGAAAAACAGAAGTTACAAAATAGGAAACGGAATGATTGCCAAGATCTGGCGAGATATAGCCGATACGGAGCTGCCTGTGTGGGTCGCGGCTATTGGGAAATGTTCTGGTCTGAGGACGCCGAAGGGTACCGTGCAGAGTCTCGAAACTTTTGTGGGCTTCAAAGAGATTGGCATTGTCAATGGCCGGATGAAAATTCAGGCAGCGAAGGAGATTACTGTGAGCCATGGCATAACCGGGATCCAGTTCAAGTGCCCGTTGATATTCGGCAATGGCTTCATCGATTCGACCCTGCTCCTGGAAGACAATTCCGAGATTGTTGTAAACAACAGCCAGATGGGGGTTGAGGCGAAGCGTTGCCCGATACTGCTCAATGGCATCATTCATCAGCGCCTGGGAATAGAGGGTATTACCCAACTCAACGAGCGCCGAGGTATGATTCGGATCGGCAGACAGCACCTTTTTGAATTTTTCCGCGGCCTCTGCCAACAAACCGTCGGAGCGCAATTTGATCGCTTGTTCGAAAAAACTGTCGGCATTTCCGTACACTGTTGTCAAAACATTGACTCCAAAGGCAAAATACCCTCATTTTTTGCGAATTTTTCTATCTGAACATGAGTAATGGAAAAGGCATGCCAATTGCTTTCAACATTCCCATGAATGAAGATTTTATGTCAGAACTTATTGAAATGGTGGAATCTCACCTACGATCAGGAAACCTGGACGGAGCAGAGCAAGCCTGCTCTTTTCTCCTGAAAAAAGCTCCCGATAACGTGGAAGCCCTCTTCTTGCTCGGAAATATGGCCCATCAAAAGGGAAACTATCAGGACGCAGTATTCTTTTTCACCCGGGCCATAACACAAGCACCCGACCTCCCAATCCTCCACCTAAACCTGGGTACGTCCCTTATGCTTTTGAAGCGCCACGAGGAATCAATCACCGAATTGAGAGAGGCGACCCTTCTTGACCCCTCTTACAGCGGGGCATGGTTTCAACTGGGAGTTGCGCTCGAAGAGAAAGGCGATCTCGAACAGGCAATTGATGCCTATGGCCAAACCCGCCGGCTTGATCCTTTCCATACCCATGCTATCCAGCGGTCGGCGGATGTCCGGCAGCGACAGAACCGGATGGAAGATGCCATGGAACTGTACAAGGAAGCCTTAGAGCAGCAGCCACACAATTTCATGGTCTGTAATAACGCGGGAAATGCGGCAAAATACCTGGGCAAGATCAGCGATGCCCTGGCCTGGTATCAGAAGGCACAGGACCTGGAACCAGGCCAGAGGATCTGCGCCAGCAACTATTTGATGACCATGCTTCTTTCTGCTGAGTGCACACCGGGAGAGATCTTCCGCAAGCATGCATTGTGGAGCGAAACCTTCGAAAAACCGATCGCGCAGGATAGAAAGCCGCCAATAAACACTCGAGCACCGGAAAGACGACTACGAATCGGCTATCTTTCCTGCGACTACAAGAATCATCCGGTGGCTTTTTTTATCGAGCCGATCCTCGCTTCTCACAACAGGCAGGATTTCACCATCTTCTGCTACTCGAATTGCGAGTCTCCCGACATGATTACCGCCCAACTGGAAAGATTGGCCGATTTCTGGCGTCCCATCCACCATCTGGGTGACGACGAGGTACGTGACCTCATCAGAAATGACAGCATCGATATTCTGGTTGACCTGGGCGGACATACGGCCCAAAACCGCTTGACCGTGTTTGCCCACAAGCCGGCCCCTGTCCAGGCAACCTGGCTCGGCTATGCCGCCACCACCGGATTGAAAAGCATCGACTACCGGATAACCGACGCAGCAGCAG
>JAQUHM010000332.1 GCA_028683595.1 Geobacteraceae bacterium
ATCTAATATATATGCTTGAATTAAAAAGACACTGCGTTAGCAGGTATGGAATCAATAGATATAAAATAGGTGATATAAGTCCTGAGCTTACAATTGCTTTAGCTGATATTGTGATTCCAAATAACAGCGGGTAATATGCTGGCACGAAGTAGAAACGTTGTAACTTGCTTGATATAAGCGAAAGTATAAATCCTAACGTAAATGAGCAAATAACTGATCCTAAGTAGCCAAAGTTGGCATAAAATTCACCAAGATAAGTAACTGTTACAGAACCACCTGTAAAATCTAAACCTAAAGCATCTTTCAACCACGTCCCAAAATTTGGTTGATACCCTGGCGCAAGCACAGCAAGATCCATTAAAAAACTATTGCCATTTTGGTATGGGATTATCGAAGGTACGCTATTGTATATAAGATCAAAATTTTGGATGTTTACAAAAGGTCTCCACATGGTCTGTAAACCAAGCATCAGTAAAGTTGCTTCAATGCCTTGTCTGTAGATTTGTAATGCACCTAACAGAAATAGAGCAGATAATCCACCACCTACTAATAATAAAATCGGAATCTTTTGCCATTTGTGCCAACAATATATGAAAGCACATGCAACGATTATTTCTAAGGCTGGTGCTCTGTTACCAAATTGAATTACTAAAAGTGTGCCTGAAATTGCATAAAATAATGCAAAGATTAGATTCCGACAAAAAAGATGTTTGGTGAAAAGCGCTATTGAGCTGTATGTAATAAATGTAATAGAAATTATTACAAGCCACCCAATTCCCGCACGTGCGACAATTCTATAATCATCGAAATCGCTTCTCAACCAAATAATGCCACCATTTTTAATTATAAAGACAAGTACTCCTGCAACACCAATAAAGAACAAAAACAAAGCTGAACTTGAAAAGTATTGATCAAAATCATTATTAATATTTTGCTGTTGTGATGTTTTTTTGTAACGAAAAACACTTGCTGAGCTGCCTATAATAGACTGCAATGATGAACCGCATGCAAAAGATAGCATGCTTATACAAATTAAAACTAGTGATGAATTACTTATTGGTACAGCCCATTCGTAAAAATATCTATAAAAAGTACCTAAAAAAAACAATACAATATGCGTTAACGAGAAATATGAAACCAGATCAAAAAGATTTAGAAAATATCTTTGTTTTGCTATTATCACTACAAACGCTACTAGCGTTATAATCAATAATAAGTCCATGTTCATTTTTTATTATGTTTTTGATATCTCATAAGTCTCCAAAAAGTAGCTTGGGCATTCATGTCAAAGTAACCATCCATAACTTCAATTGACAACCTTATCGCTACTTCTTATGTAAAAAAACACTTTTAATGTTCCCAAGCACCCTACCCCAAGCAATACCGCCAATGACGTACCAGATGCTCCACCATACGGTGTAAGGTAGAAAGCTGCCACAACAAAAACAAACACTGATAAAACGCTCGCAACAACTACAGATCGATCTGCGCTTTGCGCATATAAGGCATAATGCGGAACCAGACCCAAACAATAAACGCCCATAGCACCGACTAGAATCCAAAGTGTGTTAATCTGTTCAAGATACACTTCACGGCCAATATAGTGGAGAACAGGATTTATGGTAACAAACAGGCCGAAAGAAAAGACTACGAATAAAAATATAATACTAATAGCCAGTTTTATTAAATTTTGTCTGTACTCATCATAACGGCCTGACCGGTAAGTAGCAACAATGCGCGGGTATAACTTTGAAATAACCCCGGCGTCGGCAAAGCCTAATAGAGCATTGGCAATACCCATATAAAAGCTGTAAACACCCACGGATGTTTTGCCGTCATACAGATCGAGAAAGTAACGATCAAAAGTAAACAGCCCTCGTAATGCTAGGGTACCAAGCAGAAACTGAACCGCCACTTTTAAGCCTCGTCGCATCCAACGCCAGTCTGTAATACTCTTCTCGGTCGACGGCCCAACCGCTTTGCGCACCGCAAAAATGGCAATTACTATGCTAATTGCTACACCAACAGACCAACCCACCCAAATGGCGGTTAAATTGCTCAGTTCAGGCTTGGTCCAAAAGAGTAGCATTACAGCGAAGACCCAAGCACCGCCACGAAAAAAAAGTGTGACATTTGCGAGCGTTACCTTACTAAAAACGACCAACAGGCGGCACAGCTCCTGCGATAGGTGTTCAAGGGTCAGGATCAGGTAAAACCAGCCGGTCATTTGCCAAGGCAGCCAGCCAGCAACAAATACCAACAGTAATAACGGCAGAACAAAGAGATAAACCACTGCATAGAACATGAACTGATTGCGGATAATGCCGCCCCATTCTTTATGAGGTAGTGAGAGCATTTCACGCTGGGCGAAGGTATAAAAATCAAGACCCAAGAGATAGAGTGCATAGCTGACGGTAACGGTAAACAGTCCGTAGATCCCTAGCTGTTCTGGAGCCAGCACCTTGGCAAGGTAGACCAATAAAAAAAACTTGCTGGCGAGGGTAAGACCCCGCAGGGCAATATTCACGCCGCTATCAAATGCGAAGCGAGCAGCTGCTTTCATCATGGTTGGCTTTTCATTTGTTATCCGATCAGTTCCCAACTAACCGGCGTACCCTTCTTGGCATCAACCGATATCCGTTTTCCGATTACCATATCAATAAACTTTGTTGGCAATCCATAACCCGGCCTGATAGCACGCACATTCTCCGCTGTAAAGACCTCTCCCGCCTTCATATCCTTCACCACATACAATGACCGCCGAAACACCAGCGACTTCTTCTCTTTTTCTGTTGGCCCATAACTAACCTGACCCAATGCCTGCCAGGCACGTTCTGTTTCAACCACTAGACTCTGCATCTCTTCCGGCTCAAGCGAAAAAGCCGAATCCACACCGCCATCAGCACGACACAGTGTAAAGTGTTTCTCAATTACGGTTGCGCCCAACGCCACGGCCGCCACTGCGACTCCTGTCCCCATGGAGTGGTCGGAAAGCCCGACCTGAACATTGAATAGCTCACGCATATGGGGGATGGTGCGGATATTGGTGTTTTCCGGAGTGGAAGGATAGGTACTGGTACACTTGAGCAGAATGATATCCTTGCATCCGGCCTCACGCGCAGCCCGCACGGTTTCGTCCAGTTCGGCGACGGTCGCCATGCCGGTGGAGATGATCATCGGCTTGCCGGTCGCTGCAACTTTGCGGATCAGCGGGATATCAGTGTTTTCAAACGAGGCGATCTTGTAGCAGGGGACGTCCAATGATTCCAGGAAATCAACGGAGGTATCATCAAACGGAGTACTCAGATATATCAAGCCCAATTTCCGGCAGCGGTCAAAGATCGGTTTGTGCCATTCCCACGGTGTGTGGGCCTCTTGATAGAGATCATATAAAGAGCGCCCTTTCCAGAGGCTGTTGGGGTCTTGGATAAAGAACTCACCCTCTCTGATGTCAAGGGTCATCGTGTCGGCTGTGTAGGTCTGTAGCTTAAGGGCATGGACACCGGATGCCGCCGCTGCATCGACGATCTCAAGAGCACGGTCTAGCGACTGGTTATGATTACCGGACATCTCGGCGATTATGAAGGGTGGGTGGTTCATGCCAATTTGTCGGTCAGCAATTAATATTTCTTCCATTTATGCGTTCTTTCCAAAACAACGTGTTTTTAGGGTTTCTTTAGCACTTGCCCAGGAATAATTGAACATGGCAAGAAATACAATATCTTCATATGCATCATTTTTCATGTAATGTGCGACAAAATGCCCTTCTTTACTAAAACCAAATTTTTCATGCATTTTAATAACTGCTGTATTAAACAGAAATACTTCACAACAAAGTTTACGAATTCTTAGTTCCTCAAATGCATATTGCAATGCAAAGTACTCCATTGATGAGCCTGTTCCCCTTGGTAGAGCGTCCTCGCCGAGATAAAACGCCCAAATACATCGATTGTGGACTTTACTGATATTGGTAAAAGAAACAAACCCAACAGGACGATGATTGATTTCAAAAATCAAGTATCGTGAAGATTCATCAACTAATGCTTTACTAAACCATGTATCGTGTTCATTTCTTGTAATTATATGATCGGTGTACATATTCACTCTTACACGATCCGTATTTCGCCAAGCCAATATCTGCTCCTTGTCATCACTATTCATTAAACGTAAAGCATAATCTAATATATTAGGCATACCAATTTCCTTTTAGCAGTAATGAACTGACATCTGATTTATCATCAAATAACACGCTCGAATTATGTGATAATTGAAAGAGTAACTGTTGATTTTTTGCAAATAAACCTATCGCATCGGCAATATCTT
>JAQUHM010000037.1 GCA_028683595.1 Geobacteraceae bacterium
CCGTAATCAGGGTGAAGAGCGTCTTTCATCGGCCTGATGCAATCTGGCCATTTACCACGGTGGGAATGCCTCCGCAGGAGGATTCCGAGTTCGGTGCGTTTATCCATGAACTGACTGCACCCTTGATTTCGACCGTCATACCGGGAGTACATGCTGTCCATGCTGTTGACGCTACGGGTGTTCATGCTCTGCTGCTTGCCATCGGTTCCGAAAGGTATGTTCCCTATCGTCCTGCAAGTAAGCCGCAGGAGCTTTTGACGCTTGCCAATGCAATCCTCGGTCAGGGCCAACTATCCCTTGCCAAGTACCTGCTGCTTGCGTCGCAGGGAGACAATCCAGTGCTTGATGTCGCAGATGTCGCTTCGTTTCTGCAGCACATTCTGGAGCGGGTTGACTGGCGACGTGACCTTCATTTCCAAACCTGTACCACCATAGACACCCTCGACTATACCGGTTCCGGTCTCAACGAAGGATCCAAGGTAGTGATTGCAGCGGCAGGTCCTGTTACCCGAACTTTGCCCACCTCCCTTCCGACGGACCTCCGACTTCCTCCTGATTTTGATGATCCGAGGCTCTGCCTTCCCGGAGTTCTCGCTATCCGGGGTCCCGCATGCCGCGAGTACCGTGATTGCCTGACTACGGACATGGCGGCATTCTGTGCCTTTTACAGTGAAAATAGTTCTATCTCTTCTTTTCCCCTGGTCGTGATTGTCGATGATAGTGAGTTCACGGCGCGAATTCTTGATAACTTTCTTTGGGTAACCTTCACCCGCTCAAATCCTGCAACGGATTTGTACGGTATTGGTGCTTTTGTGGACTGTAAACATTGGGGCTGTCGAGGTTCTCTTGTAATTGATGCCCGAAGAAAACCGCAGCATGCACCAGCGCTTGTGGACGATCCCGGGATTGAACGACGTGTCGATGAGCTTGGAGTTGTGGGCGGCCCCCTTCACGGAATAATCTGACAGTAAGGGCCTATTGCAGACTATCGGTCAGGGTGCATCTGGTCCTATGTATACTTGCTCCGGACATACTTTTGGCTATTGGGAAAGAAAATCATGCTACTTGAGAAACAAATTTGGGATATGTTTGTCAGCGATAATTAGTGCAGTTGCAATATGTTATACTTTTACAAAAAAAGGGCGCATTGCAACGCCCTAATTCCGAAAGGAAGATTTCGGCTAAAATAACATTCTATCGGTATCGGGTTATTTGTTATAGGGGCCTATTTATTTGTTGAGAGTTGGCTCTTAGAAAATATATGCCCAGCGCACGCCGAAGGTGTTTTCTCCCGCCCCGCTTTTGACCGAGAAGTCGTCGCGGTACGAGACCAGCAACTGGTTGTTGCCGCCGATCATGAAGCCCATGGTGAGCCCAAGTCCGTGATTGCTCTCTGCATCGTTCTGGTCAATGCCGTTAACTTGAGTCTCGCCGCCATTGGTATAGAAATAGTCAAGCGAAATGGCCCACGCCTTGGTGATGTCGTAGCTGAGATGCATCTCGGCCTGCAGGGTGGGATCCTGCTCCAGTTTGTTATTAACCATATATTTATTGTTCTCTGTGTAGAATTCGCCACCCAGGATCACGTCCAGATACGTGTTTTCGCCGATACCTTTGACAATACCGATCTCCGGTTTGATGACCCAGCGGTTGCCGCCGGGACTTGCCATCCTGTTCTTGTTGTACTGCCCGATAGGCAGCGTCAGCCACGGGGTAAAGCCTACCCAGAACTTATTCTTCGGGTCGTTGATGAACCAGAATGTGGCAAGCACCATCGGGTCTCCGAAGCCGGTGGTGGAGAATTCCTGGCCGTTGTTCATGGTCTGGTATGATCCGCTCAGGTTTAGATCCAGAAAGGGTACGATGACCTGGGGGTCGATGGTAAAACCGCCGTCGCCCATAAGGGCCGGGCCGGCATTCACGTAGTGGACATACCTGAGCATCCCCACGTTCACGGTCTGGTTGAAATCGTCGCCGACTTTCTTGCCATCTTTATAGAACTTATTGGCGGTTACGTGATTGAAGTAGGCAGCGAAGAGGTTTGTCCCGGCGGGAAGTGGAAGGTAATCCCGGTAATACGCGGCTGACGATACGTCAGGTTTGGCGAGCAGCAAGCCCAGCAAGGCAAGAAGAATCAGTTTTTTCATCGTTATTCCTCCATCATTTCAATTTGGTGCAACGCTCTTCAGAACAAATACATTCCTGCTTGTCTGGATACAAAAACACAAGAGGGGGGGGATCCCCCCCTCTTCATCTTTCTTTACAACGCCTTTTTGTAGAGGTCGATGAGATCCTGCAGTTTTATATCCCGGGGATTGAAGAAGGTGCAAAAATCCTTATAGGCATTTTCAGCCAGTTGCTGGATGTCGGATTCCTTCATGCCAAGCGCTGCAAAGCCGGAGGGGATGCCGATATCCTTGGACAGAGTCCTCATGGCCTCAACGGCTTTCAAGGCTGCCTCTTTTGGTGTAAGGCCGGTGATATCTTCACCCAAGGCCACGGCAATTTCGCCAAACCTTTCCAGGTTGGAAATCAGGTTGAACTCGCAGACCCAAGGTAATGCGATCGCATTACAGGTCCCGTGGGGCAGGTTGAGCAGGCTGCCGGGCTGATGTGCCATGGAGTGGACGCAGCCGAGGCCTGCGTTGCCGAAGCACAGACCTGCCAGGTATTCGGCATAGGCCATTCCGTCACGCGCTGCCAGATCCTGGCCGTTTGCCACGGCCTTGCGCAGCCATTTGGCTATCAGCCTGACAGCTTCAAATCCGCAAGCATCGGTAATAGGTGTAGTGAGTTGCGTCAACAGGCCTTCCACTGCATGGGTCAGAGCATCCATGCCGGTGGCGGCGGTCAGTCCGGCCGGCATGCCGGCATGCATCATCGGATCGTTGATAGCTACTTTCGGCATCAGTTGCGCATCGCCAAAAACCATTTTTACATGGACACTGTCGTCCGTAATGACCGCATAGCGCGTCATTTCACTTGCCGTTCCGGCGGTAGTATTAATGGTAATGTAGGGAGGAAACGGTTTCGTCAGGGCAACGGGGAAGATATAATCACTGATTTTTCCACCCTGGCTAACTACAATGCCGATTCCTTTGCAGGTATCATGGGAACTGCCGCCACCGAGGGAAATCAGCATGTCGCAGTTGTTACTCTGATAAACCTTCACGCCGTCATTAACGTTTGAATATGTGGGGTTCGGCTGAGCCCCATCAAAAAGCACAACCTCTACCCCTGCAGCTTCGACCAGAGCTTTAATCTGAGCGGCGACGCCGATCTTTGACATGCCGGGATCGGTAACCAGCAGGGCCTTCTTCGCGCCGAGCTTTTTAGCTTCTTCGCCGACCTGGTCTACTGCTCCAATGCCCATCAACGCAACGGGGGGGGAAAAAAAGGTGTATGTTTGTTTTGCAAATACTCTTGATAATGCCATGTGATATATCCTCCTTTGGGATTGTGTACGCTATGTGTACTGAAGTGCCTCGTGTACTGCCCGTTCCGCCTATGCACCAGGAACCTGCCCAGCTTCGGATCACCCCCTCTCTCCTGATACGTGTGACGTGATGTGACAGAACTATACCGAATTCAGTACAGCGTAATCAGTGTTTCATTAAGAGCAGGGACCGTGCCCAATCAAGACAAAATAAAAAATCGTTTGATAACGGGATATTGTCGAGATGCTGGTGGCTAATGCCATATTTTATGGGTGCAAAATCAAGTACAGGCTGGAATGCCAGATGTGGATAAATTATGCGGGAGGCAATGTGGGACAGGCGCTGTCAAACGTTGTTACAGGGGTAATATATTCTCACCCCTATTTTGAATGTCAGGTGTAATCAAAGCAATAAAGTTTAGGGAGGTCAAAAACACTGCTACTGGTTCCAGTGCAGGAGATTTGAAACCCGCACTAATACTTAATGGGAATCAGTACGAATGCGGGTTTTGTTGGGTCTGTCTAAAGCTGAGGAAGAAGTTGCCCAAATAACCTTGGAAATAGTATCTCATCCAAAGGTTTTCGGATGTGGGTTAAAGAGAGAGGGGCCCCCCTCTCATAGTTACTAAGCTGCTTCTGTTTCACTGTCCCAACTTCTCATAACAAGCTTTTCTGCGTTTGTTTTCGATAGTACGCGCTTGTTCTATCCTGATAGAAAGGTGTAATCCAAAGGCTTACGTGCATCCATTCAACAATCGTCGGAAGTTCATCCTTGTTGGCACCCTTAGGTCTTCTATAGCTACAGGGAAGCCGAGGTCGCAAAGGAAAGTATGAACTGCGTGAATTGTCTTAAATGCTGTCTCTTTCGGGGTAAATCTTTTATGTTTTCTTCCATGGCTTTTGCAACATCGCCGAGCTCTGTCGTTTTGAGAAGGACGTTGTATTCTATGCTAGAGGGAAGAGTAATCGATCTGTTACATTTACAGACTTGCCGCGACTTTTAACGCTTCTTCTGTCGCACTGATTGCTTTTCGAGCTTTCATTGCATCACCAATGACATATACCTCATCAACCTTGTTTTTCAGCTCTTTCTCAAGCGGATTATAGGCAGAAGAGCCCATTGCTAACACTATACTGTCGAAGCCGGTCAGCATTTCTTCCTTATCGTGTATAAGATACGTAACTCCATTATCATGGAACTCTGTTACCTTCGCATTTGTTATTGATTTAACACCATATTCGCCCAATCTTGCAAGCAGATATATGCGTGGACCATCAGGAACATCTTTGGCTATTGTCGGCAACATTTCCAGTATCGTGACAGTGCTGCCGCGTTCCGCGATAAATTCAGCTGTCTCCGAACCCACCATTCCCCCACCTATAACAAGGACCTTTTCCCCTACTTCACTTTTTCCATCAATAATATCGATTGCCTTGAGGAATTTGGGATTATCGATGCCCTTAATTTTCGGTATTAACGGCACACCACCTGTAGCAAGTATAACCACATCAGGTTTTTCAATTTCTATCAGCTTAGTTGTGACTTCGACGCCAAGCTTATAGGTAACACCATACTTTCGTCCCATTGTAATATAATATTTTATGGCAGTAAGGATATCGTGTTTAGTGGAAGGTATTCCGGCAATCCTGAATTGACCGCCTAAAACACTACTTTTTTCATAACATATTACATCATGACCTTTCTGAGCAGCGACATATGCAGCTTTTAATCCGCCGGGACCACTACCAACCACGACAACCTTTTTCGGATTCCCTGTTTTTTCAGTGCTTATAACGCCTTCTCGACCAGTCAAAGGATTCACAAGACAACTTACTTTCAAGATGTCAGGATTGAACAAATTGCCGACACATCCCTGCAAACAAGCTATACATGGAGAGATTTCATTAATCCTGTTTTCAGCTACCTTGTTAGGTATCTCCGGGTCCGATAGTGAAGCCCTGCCCATGGAGATCATATCTGCTTTGCCGGAAAGCAGTATGTCTTCCGCCAAGAACGGATCATGAATCCTGCCGACCGCAATAACCGGTATAGTGACGGATCGTTTGACCTCAGCCGCTGCATCGGTATTGAATCCTTGAGGTACTGCCGGTGGAACAAACATCCAGTGCATGCTCCCGTATGTGCAGATGGACACATGCATTGCGTCAACTCCGTACTCCTCCAGCAACCTCGCGGTTGCCTTTGTTTCATATATAGTCCTGCCGCCATGTACTTTTTCGTCCGCACTTATCCTGAACAGAATCGGAAAATCAGGTCCGAGATCCTGCCGTACGCCTTTTACGATTCCGCTGGGGAACTTCATTCTGGACAGAAAGTTGCCGCCAAATTTATCAATTCTTTTATTTGAATGTGTTGACATGAATTGCGATATCAAATAACCATGGGCGCCATGAATCTCAACTGCGTCAAAACCTGCTCTTCTGGCCCTTACAGCTGCATCCCGAAACTTCTGAATCAGCCCATATACTTCTTCCGTCCTCAATTCGCGCGGCATATCTTTCATCACCGGGCATGGAACCGCTGAAGGGGCTACCGGTTGCCCATCAATAACGCCTCTGGCCGTCTGTCTGCCGGCATGATGAAGCTGGATTGCAACCTTCGCTCCTAACTTGTGAACCTCATCAACCAGTTTTTTCAACCCTGGTATGAAGTCATCACTCCAGATACCTAATTGATTTGGTATCGCCCTACCAAGAGGGTCAATCGCCGCGACCTCTACAATAATTAAACCGAAGCCGCCTTTCGCTCTCGCAGCGTAGTAATCAATAAGCTGCCGGGAAACACTGCCGTCAGGGTTACCGAAATTAGTGCCCATCGGTGGGACAACAAAACGGTTTCTTATCTCCAATTTGCCAATTCTAACGGGTGATAACAGCGTCTCGAAACTCATAATATACTCCTTCTTTAAGCTTAGCTCAGGTACCAACTATGTTTTGCCGATCAAAACGTACTGCCCTGTTAGTTTTGCTGTTTTGCTCTTTCCGCGACTTCAAACAGCACGTTTTACGGACTGGGGGTTAGTAATAGTACTTTCCGTGCACGTGCGGCTTGAGGAGAAAATGGTGCATTGATTTTATAATTTGGCGGAAAAGGGCATTTTCTTGCCGGATGGAAGGACGCTTTTGCTGAGAACTACCCAGGAACTACCCAGGAACTACACTGTACGACGTGCTCTAGATTCCGGTTTGCGGATTAGGGAAAAATGAGACTTCGAAATGCCTGATGTGCATCCGTCCTGCTACTTAGTTTCCATCCGGAAACTCCGGATGTGAAACTACTTAGAATAGTCTTGGATTAACAGCCGGAACCGGATGGCTTCTTCAGCATAGTTGCTGTGACAAAAAGCATGACCGCCGCATGGACCGTAACTGTCTCAAGGGAGAAGATGGCGACAAGATCTACGACATACTTGCCGGATGCTGTTTCAACCTGAGGAATCTCCTGATAGCTATCCATTTTATTCTTTTCAAAGAACGGTTGAGCGGAAAATTTTCGACTCGGGGAGGTCCAGTCAGCTGTAAAAACAGCCTGAGACAGTTCCAGGGCTTTTTCAGAGACGACGAATTAGATACTATCTTGTTTTTTTATGATGTGGTTCTTTTGGTCACTTTTCAAAGCTGCACATTGGAATGAAGCGTCAAATCGTATGAATTTCGTAATGTCTTCTACTTCACAAAATATCCTGCGAAAGATTCCGTAATCATCAAAACCAATTATGGCCTTAAAAGTTACCCCTACAAGGGCGCCATCATTACGCTTCATTCGCAGTACAAGCACATCGACTTCGCCGATTTTTCCGTTACAGAGTAATTCCTTCGTGAATACAGTTAAATCCGGTGGATAGAGAAGATCACCAAACCATTTACCGATTACCTCTTCTTGTTTGTATCCCATTATCCGGAGCCAGGGCTCATTGACTGCCGTCAAATAACCATTTTCATCAAGTATCTGCCTTTTATGGGTTGAATTCAAAGAAGGCCATGATAATGGTGCTTCATTTTGCTGAAGTACCTTGAGAGTATGGCAATACTCCCTCATGAAAGAGGCTAACTCCTCAACTCTATTTTCGATATATCTTATCTCGTGAAGAATTCCTGTCTCCATGGCTTCTATGATCATAACGACAAATTCCTCCAGGTAATACCTTGGCTTTGCCGGGTGGACTCCCAAAGTTTGACAATCCCGTAAATAAAATAGCCTCCCTAAGGTGATCCGCAACTATCTCAAGGGAGACGACGACGACAATAGTAACGCCATACTAGCCGGATGCAGTTTCAACCTGAAGAAGCTCCTGAGACCTAATCTTTTTGTTTCATGGATACATTTTTGACTCGGCTACCCTTGTCGGGAGTACAGTCAACTGTAAAAGCCAGCTGGAGACAGTTTCTGGACTTTTTCAGGGATGACTATAGTATTCATACATAGATGAATAAATAATAGCAGGGAACGTACCAAGCGAGTTCAATGCAACAACATACCTGATTCCAACTGGTTGTCATAGCTCGTGCGGAATATTGGAACTTCGATGGGTGCAAATATTTTTACAGGCGGGAATGCTGAACGTAGGCAATAATGTCGCAGGTGGTGTGAATCAGTCACTGTCAAATATGTTTACAGGAGTCAATATGATAATTGCACCCGGCATTTTTGTGGTTGACGTGTAATCACGGAGATAAAGTGTAGGAATACTCTGTTTGGTGGAAAAGTACTTTAACTATACCCATAGCCGAAAACTGTAAAAATGTATTTTACCTGGTCTCCTGTTGCGAGGTGACGGATGAGATAGAACCGTCTCTTCCTGGATTTAATGATATTATTGGCGATACACGGAAGGCTATTACCCAAATCAGAGATTTGATGGGGGGATGTCGGCAATCACCAATGTACACAATAATCTCAGAACTGAGAAACTTAAGCTGAAGAACCTTGCCAGGAAATACTGTGAACTGTTTTCCGATTCTCAGGCTATCGGATTTAGCACCTTTGGCGAGTAGTAGGTTGGGAACTTAAATCGGACCATCACCATTTTAGCATTCAAGTAACATTTTTATGACGATGGTGTGATGCATTGTTGTGTGGTCCAAGCATCATTACGAATCTTTTAAATGTTACAAACAGCTGCTGCATGTTGCCTGGACGGCAGCGGAAAAGGTGAAAGCTGCTCTGAGTAGTAAGGAGCAGTGGCAGGGAAGGTTTAGGAAGCCTCCTGCTAAAAAGCATATCAGAAAAGAAAATATTCCTCATTGCTGCTTGCGTGATATTTCACGGGAAGCAAGTCACTACTTCTCGTTGCCTTTTGCCTTCTGCAATCGTTTATTGAGGGTCTGACGTGAAAAACCAAGCAGGGCGGCGGCGATCCCCTGATTGCCTTTTGCGATCGTCATTGCTTCTCCTATGAGGTATTCTTCCACCTCTCGAACCTTTGGCAGGCGATGCAGTGATCCCTGCATTGTATCAACAAACCTTTTTGTCTGAAGCGTGTCGAAGCCTGGAGGGGAAGGGCGGTTACCGACGACCTCCCTGAATCGTTCCAGGGAAAGCACACCAGACCGGTGACGGGCCACAGCGTCGAAAACTACCGCTTTGAGTTCCCGCACATTTCCTGGGAAATCATAGGTGGAAAGCAGGGTTATCAGTTCGTCAGGGTAGGTTGGTTTTTTCTTTTTCAAGGTTTTTCCTGCTTCATCGAGAAAATGTTCCAGCAAAAGCGGAATATCTTCCAGTCGTTCCAGTAAGGGCGGGATATGAACCTGGTGGGTGCAAAGCCGAAAGTAGAGATCATTGCGGAATTTGCCATTTGTGGTCAGTTCTCGTAGGTCCTTATTTGTTGCGGCGATAATTCTTGCATCGCTCACCTGGGGGATATCCGAACCAACCTGATAATATTCTTGTTCTTGGAGCAGGCGGAGAAGCTTTACTTGGGAGATTTCCGGAAGATCGCCAATCTCGTCGAGGAACAGAGTCCCGCCGGTGGCTTGGGCAATGAGACCGCTGCGGGCCTGATCCGCTCCGGTAAAGGCGCCTTTTCTATGGCCAAAAAGGGTGTCGGAAAACATGTTGTCATCGAGGCCTGCAACATTGACTGGTACGAATTTTCCCCTGAGTCCACTTACATCGTGAATTGCTTTTGCCACCAACTCCTTTCCCACGCCTGTGGCGCCAATGATGACGACCGGTTGACCGGATTCGGCAACAACTTCGCAATACTGGAAGATCGACGACATTTTCGGGCTGGCTGAAATTATGGGGGCAAAGGCAGTCGGGTGCTTGACCAGATTGCTGAGCAGGTGTTCCCTCAACTGACTTACTTGGTTCTTTAGGCTGCATATTTCCATTGCCCTCTTAATCGAGGAGATCAGACGGGCGTTCTCGACGGGTTTTACCAGGTAGTCGAAGGCCCCGGCTTTCATGCAGTCGACGGCAGTTTCCACCTCGTCGGCTGCAGTCATGACGATAACGGGTATATGCGGATAGTTTTGGCTGATGGTGCTGAGCAGTTCTCTGCCTGAAATGTAGGGCATGAAAAGATCGAGAACGATGACACTTATTTTTTCTGTTTCCAAAAGCGGCAGGACCTGCCGGCTGTCATCAATGGTTATCACCTCGTGTACCCCGGAAAAACGGAGCAGGGATTCCGAGGAGTGCAGAATATGATGTTCGTCATCAATCAGTAGTATTTTCAGAGAATGGTTCGTCATAAAATTTATTGTCTCCCCTTATTTGCTTTCCAATGCCGGAATCCTTAGGAGAAAGGCTGTGCCTTCCCCTGGTTTAGAATCACATTCAATGGTGCCGTTATGCTTTTTCAGGATAGAGAAACAGATGGAGAGCCCAAGGCCGGTTCCGCCGCTTTCCAGTTTGGTGGTAAAGAAAGGGTCAAAGATAGATTTTTGAATGTCATCTGACATGCCGCCACCTTGATCCTTGACCTTTACTAGAACCATTTTGAGGTGTTTTGAGTACGATGTCGAAATCTGAACTCCGTACGCCCTGCTTGACAGCGCCTCAAGGGCATTTAGTGCCAGATTGACGATTACCTGCTCCAATTGTTGGAAGTTGCCCTTCACCAGAGGAATTTCCTGGTCTAACCAACAATCAAAGTAATCGGTATGTTTTTTGATTTTATTCTGCAGCATTGACAAGGCAGCCTCGATGACTTTGTTCATATCAACTTTTTGGTCCAAAGAGGCCTTTTCCTGACGGGAAAAGTCTTTCAGGCCGGTGACGATGCCCTTGATGCGGTACGCACCTTCCGTGATGCCGTTGATCATTTCCGGAATTATGTCACTGGCCTCCGAGTAGCGCATCTTGCCGAGAAATATTTCCCCGTTTTCTTCGGCATAGTGAGTGAGTATCCTGCTGATATTGGGCCAGATGTCTGACAGGAACTGGGCATTGGAGAGGATGAAATTATTGGGATTGTTTATTTCATGGGCAATGCCTGAAGCCATGGTGCCGATAGCGGCCATTTTGTCTGCATGCAGAAGCGTTTCTCTCATCCGTTTGTTTTCTTCCTCGGCTGCCTTACGATCCATGGTATCCCGGACGACCGCGAGTACCTTGTATTCACCGCTGATGATGACTCCTTTCATGACCACTTCCATCCAAAAAAGACGACCTGATGTGTGCTTGGCCAACCACTCGAACGTTTGTGATCTGCCATCTTTGGCCTTCCAGATCAGTGGCAACAAGTCATTCAGGGTATAGGGCGGGTAGCCTGCCATCATCTCTTCCACGTTGTGCCGCAACGCTTCTTCTCGATTATCGAAGCCGTACATCTCGCACATTTTCAAGTTTACGTCCAGGATCGTAGCGTCTTCCGCGTCAAAGACAAAGTGTGCGTCATTGGCCGCATCAAAAATGGTCCGGTAACTTGCTTCTGATTGCCTAAGGGCTCTTAGTGCTTGTTTGTGTTCGGTTATGTCGGCCATGATTGCCACATAGCCAATGGCAACGCCTGCATTGTTCTTCAAGCATGCAGTGGAAAGGCTGACATCAATAAGGGTTCCGTTTTTATGCATACGCTGGGTTTCCAGAAAGCGGCGCAGATTGCCTGTTTTGATTTGGTGAATATTTTCAAAAACCTCATCCCGGATGTCCGTTGTGAGTAACGGATAAAGCTTGCCAATTACTTCTTCTCTTTTCCATCCTAACATGCTTTCTGCCGCGGGATTCCAGTGAGTGACTTTTAATTCATTGTCCAGGGCAATTGTCGCTAGTGGAGCGTCTTCAACGATTGCCTCGAACACTTGGAGCGAATTGTGAGTTGTATCTTTTGCTTGCTGTAGACCATTGGCATCGTGGTGGTACTCACCAGCCATGACGATAGTGCCATCTTCGTCAAATATGGGAAAAGCGTTGATCTGAATGTTCCCCGCCGTGGGGCAGGTTTTTTTTGTAATTATAGGGATTCCAGTATCGAATACCTTCTGGATGTGGCACGGATTGCATATCTCAGAGCGGCAATACACTTCGTAACAACGCATGTTTTTTCTGCGTTGCGCAGGAGGAACGTCTTTGTAGTTCTCTTTCCAGTTGCAAAATACAATGCGGAAGTCCCTATCGATGATCAAAGCCAGATCGGGAAGTGAATGTAGGATATTCAATAACTGTTTGTTAGACATGGTAATGGCGAGGTCGTTGGTGTTTCGATTTGCCTTGTTGACTTTCATCGCAACCCTCCCGAAGGGGCAGAAGCTGTCTTCAGTTATATGTCTAAGGCTTGATCATGATGTGGCCTGTCGCCAATCGTGCTAAGTCCTCTAATTGATTTTCACTCAGAAAATGTCAGCAAGGGCTAGGTCGAAATTTCCGTAGAGCTCCCCCCCTTTGTAATCAGTCACCATTCTTTAAGCGGATTTGACACCGTAGAGAATTCGGGCATTTCCCTTTGAATCGCTTTCCTGCATTGATGCCGGACAAGATGTCCCGAGAGAGTTCTGGCCCAGCCTGCGTCAGCAATTTTCTGGGGTTTCGGGGTAAACACAACTTAGGGTTGCCAGTGGATAAGTTACAAAAAAAAATCAAAAAATGAAAGAAAAATGGCCTAGTGGCTGTCCACATAGCGTCTCGCCTCATTTAGGTTCAATAGATGAGCTCTTCAATCGAGTTGGATGAGTAGGTAAAACCGCCAAGATTACAATGAAGAGAATGTCGAATCTTACGTTCTGCATTTTATCCTGGATGCCCATGTATGTTCAAGGCATACATGGTTCCTCACACAAATCTGTGCATGGAAGTAGGCATGGGCAAGTCACCCATGCAGTGATAGAGATTCAGGATATAGTTCTTTGCCGACCTAAAGCCATAAGCCCTGTGGCTGATGACCTTGGCCTTGTTGTTGAGCCCTTCGACGGCACCATTTGAAATCGGCATATCAAAGTACGAGAGGATGTTTTTCTCATGCCGTTTCAGCAGGAGAGCAAAGTCCTGTATAGGTTTGATCTTTGACTCCATAGCCAGCCCGAACCAGTGTTCCATGAACTTTGCCGCTGCATCCCTTGTCGTCGATTGCCAGAAGTCACGAAATGACTCCTTGAGCAGATAGGCCCGATGGATCTTCAGGTTCAGCGTTTCCAGGAAACTGAGAGAGGCCTTTTGTCTGTCCGTAAGGTTCCACGGGTTCTTTAGCCAGATATAGCGGGTGCCGGCCAGGACGCCCTTGTGCTCCTGCTCCTTCTCGGCAACTTCCTGGCGTCTGACTTTGTCTACTGCCTCGGTGAGCTGCCGAATGATGTGGAACTTGTCAAACACCAGGGTTGCCTGCGGGGCCCTGACCTTGATCGTTTCGATGTAAGACGGCCACATGTCGCAGCAGATACCGACAAGCCTGGCCGTCCGTTCGGGGCCGAAAAAATCAAAGAACGCGGAGAGTGTATCCCTGGTCCGCCCTTCACCGCTCCAGATGAGGGTTCCAGTTCTCAGGTCATAGACGTTGGTGAGATACACATGGCCCTTCTGCCGAGAAATCTCATCAATGCCAATGTGGGTGATGCAACTCAAATCCTTGCGCCCAAGGCCAAAAGCAACCGCATAGGTGACAGCTGCGGCGACCGTGCCCCAGGAGCATTGGAACTGCCGTGCCACCTGGAGCCACGGTAACGACTTTGCCCACGTGGCAATTGCCACCGCAAAGGCCTTGGTCAAGCGCTTCTTCCCTGCTGCCCATGGCATGCTCTCAACATGGACAGACTTGCACTCAGGGCACGTGACACGGCAGGGAGCATAGACAAGGGTCACGGGTATCGCCCACAGGGGTACATGGCGAAATCGTCTTTCAGAGAGCGTATCCCGGTAGTCACCGGGGCTGCCACACACCCCGCAGAGGGGATGGTAACGTAGGTCAGGAACGATAGTAACAACTAGTTCGGAACCCGTCTTTTTGACGGATTTGATGCGAAATCCTTGCATCTCAAGGGTCTCGCGGATAAGCTGTTGAACAAGCATGGGTTCCTCCTGCAGATAGGTATGGTTGGTCGCGCTTCCATAACTACCTGATGGAACTCATGCTTTCAATTTTTTACTCGTACTGTTTGTGCACAGATGTTTGAGACGAACCGCATACATTCTGTTCATAAACATCTGCTAATTCAAGAGGCTTATTGTCAGGTAATGGTGAAATATTTTCATCTGTCGGGAGTCTGGACAAATACATTTATGCCTGCGAAATATCATGCTAAATCACACTCCAGGTAAATCTGCCTGTTAAGAATTGCGCACCCCTTGGTTCCGGGTGTTATTGCTCCAATCCTTCTTAAGCTCATGTTATTACACAATAAACTAAATGATAACGCTCTGGCATAACCGCTGCAGTAATAGGTAAAAGAAGTGAACGGGGTTTCTGCCAAAAAGTTTTGTGATTTGTGTCGATATAAATTTAAAAGCTTCTCGTCGAATCTGGTGCCAGCGGGCGTATGTTTGTGTAAATTTGACATAGATAATTAACATATTTATCTATTGGGCAAGGGTTCCTAATTCAAAATTTGTACTGAAGTAACAGAATCTTGAGGGACATACTGGCAACGTTCCGAAAGAAAATCAGCACTACCCGGAAAAGGAGGAGGAAATGGGAGAAAAGATTATCCGAGTGAACATGTCGACCCTGACCACTGCCGTTGAAGCAGTACCAGCAGATTGGGTGGGTCTCGGCGGTAGGGCACTGACGTCTACTATCATTGCCGCGGAAGTGCCACCCACATGTGAGGCCCTTGGCAAGTATAACAAGCTGGTGTTCGCGCCAGGCCTTTTGACAGCCACTGCCGCCGCGAATTCCGGTCGGCTTTCCGCCGGTTTCAAAAGCCCGCTGACTGGCGGCATCAAGGAAAGTAATGCAGGCGGTACCGCTGCACAGAACCTGGAAAAGCTCGGCATCAAAGCGTTAATTATTGAGGGGGTGCCGCAGGAGGAAAAGTGGTACAGCATCCACATCAATAAAGAAGGCGTAACTATCAAGGAAGACGCGGAATACCTCGGCAAGGGGAACTACGAGTTATTCAAAGAGATCGGTGAAAAAATGGGTAAAAAGATTGGCGTCCTTGCCATTGGCCCCGCCGGTGAATTCAGAATGGCTGCTGCCAACATCTCGGTAAAAGACCCTGACGGTAACATCCGCAGCCATGGGCGTGGTGGCGGTGGTGCGGTAATGGGTTCCAAGAAAATAAAATATATCACCGTTGATGATGCCGGCGGACCGGGCGTTACTCTTGCTGATCCGGAAAAATTCAAGGAGCAGTCCCGCATTTTTGCCAAAGCCATGCTTGATTACCCGGTTACTGGTCATGGCCTGCCGACTTACGGTACCAACATTATGGTCAATATCGTCAATGAAGCCGGAGCCTTTCCTGTTAAAAATTTCCGTTCCGGTTGTTGGGAACACGCGGAAAAAATCTCTGGCGAGACCATGCATGACGTGATCGTTTCCCGCAACGGCAAACCGTCTCATGGTTGCCAAGCGGGGTGTATCATCAAGTGCTCCCAAGTTTATAATGATGCGGATGGCAACTTCGTGACAGCCGGTTTTGAATACGAAACGATTCAACTTCTTGGCGCCAACAGTTTGATTGGAGACCTGGATATCATCGCCAAGTGCGATTGGGCCATGGATGACATCGGCATAGACTCTATTGAGGGTAGCGTGGTCATTAATGTTGCCATGGAAGCGGGCATCCTTTCCTGGGGTGACGGCGAGGGAACCTATCGCTTGATCAATGAGGAAATCCGTATGGGAACTCCTCTCGGCCGCATCCTCGGCAACGGCGCCGGTTCCGTTGGCAGGTCCTTTGGTATTACCCGGGTGCCGGTGGTGAAAAACCAGGCAATACCCGCTTACGACCCACGTACAATCAGAGGGTTCGGGATCACCTATGCCACATCAACCATGGGCGCCGATCATACTGCCGGATATGCCATTGCAACCAATATTCTGCGGATCGGCGGTTTCGTCGAGCCTTTGAAAAATGAAGGACAGGTGGATCTGTCCAGGAACCTGCAGGTTGCAACAGCAGCTGTAGATAGTACCGGTCTCTGCCTCATGGTTGCCTTCCCGGCCCTGGATGTTCCAGAATGTTTCACGGCGATCTACGAAATGATCAACGCACGATATGGTCTTAGTCTGACGGCTAATGATGTCGTGGAGTTGGGCAAGTATGTCCTCAAGACTGAACGTGATTTCAATCAGCGCGCAGGTTTTACCAGCGCGCACGACCGACTTCCCGAGTTTTTTGAAGAGCCTCTCCCTCCGCACAATATCGGTTGGGATTTCAAAGGTGAAGAAATTGATGAATTCTGGAATTTCTAGCTTGCTTCTCCCATAGGGGTACGTGTATCTGCCCAAGACTCGTATCCCTTAATCCTTGTGTCAACCTCCTGTTATGTGGGGGCTATTGAAGCCCCCATTTTTTTAGCTTTTTGCTATAGGGTGATTTCAATCAAGCAAAAAACTATTATAAATATCATGGTGGCTGATATATGGGAGTAGACTTTAACGTAGTTATAGTAAGAATGGCTAAGCATTATCTTGAATCATACAATCACTTGATTCAATAGTGCTATTTTATAAAAAATGGAGAGTCTATGAGACTTTGTTATATCTTAATTCTACTATTGGTCCAAGCAGCTGTATCACTGGCTCATGAAGTTCCAAAAGAAATTTTGCCTGAATATAACTGCGATTATGCTCCGTCTTGTGAAGTAGGACCTGGTGTTTATGGTAAGATAAACGAACCGGTAACCAGCAAGTTCAATCTTTCAATAGGTGGTTTCGTAAAACTCGATTACGCTTATAACTCAGTTAATTTTGGTCAGAGTGGTTCTGTTGCACCAGCCAGTGGTTCTATTCCTAAATCTGATTCTACGACCGGTAAGCAGAGCCAGTCCATTTTTACTGCTCGTCAGTCACGTTTCTGGTTAAAGGTTGGAGGGCCAACTTTTCTGGGAGCTAAAACCAACGCACTTATCGAGGTTGATTTTTATGGTGACCCGTCTGCCGCGTCAGAAAGTCCGCAACTTCGGATGCGCCAAGCATGGGGGGCCTTGAACTGGAAAAGAACCTCTTTGTTGTTTGGACAGACGTGGGACATTTTTGGCCCAATGGGGGCAAACACCATTGACTTCAGACAAGGGGCATCCTTTGGTGCGCCAATGGGTACGCGGGTGCCACAGATAAGAATAACTCATAAATTAGATTTAAACTCAAGTAACTCCTTGAATCTCATTTTAGGAGTACAGGATCCGACACAGACTGGCAACAATAGTGGTACAGCAACAGCGTACTCGAATAATGTTGGTAGCATGGTCAATGTGGCCGGTCAAGTTATGTGGAAGAGTGATGTGCTAGGGGTGTCACCAGGCTACTATGGTTTTTCTATGAACTCTTTTACTGCTGGATTATTTGGCCTCTATGGCAGTCAAAAAGTAACGATACCAGTTTTGGGAGATAAATCGGTTGATTCGTGGGGGACTGGAATTTACACATTTGTGCCGATTCTGAGATCAAAAGACGGGAAAAACCGGGCGATGACCATGTCTTTTGAAGGGCAAGTGTACATGGCGTCAAATATGGCTTTCAATGCTGCCACGGCTTTAAATTTTGTCGGGTTGAATAATAATCCGCATGCGGCAAAGGGTTATGGTCTGGCAGGACAAATTATTTTCTACCCTACGCAGGATATTGGTGTGTCGGCAGGGTATCTTCGCAGGAATGCATATAATTATTCAGACTACAGAGCGAATATTGAGGGAACAACAGATAATTTCCAAAAATATAACCAGGATATGTTTGTCAATGTAGCCTACGATCTTAATGCGGCAATCAGGGTCGCGGCTGAATACGAGATTTTGAATACTCATTATGGAAATAGCGTTGCTAAGGGTACAACCACAATGAATGGTTCTGCTGGTTCCGGATCTGCAACTATTGCTCGACTGGCTGTATTCTATTTTTTCTGAATAAATTTGATGGGCCGTTAAAACTTGTCCAATTTGTCCTTTTGCTGGAACTGCTTATCTTTTGACAACTATTTCAATTTCAGGAACTAGTGCCACAAAAAGAAAGGTTTTATTCCTTGGTAGAGGAGTGAGATGCAAGCGGAAAACCCAGATTACTACAAAGAAACTGTACCGACTATAAAGCTGTTTGCACTAGTGTCCGGTTAATAAGTGAATAAGTTTAGCTGGTTACGGTCTGAGGTATCGATATTTTGCTTGAGAGCCTCTGCAACCAGTGATGAAATGGGCTTTTTCTCAAATAAATTGACCTCAAGTAT
>JAQUHM010000333.1 GCA_028683595.1 Geobacteraceae bacterium
TTTATCCTTTCCTGCGTGAGGAGGCAAACGCTTGCAAGGCGAAGATTCTAAGAAAGTTGAAAGGGGTGGATCCCGGATCTGAATCGGTCCGAGAGATTTGTTGCGCCCATATTACCACCGAATGGCTGAAAAGCCTGGTGTCTGTACCCTTGGCAGGCTCTGCGGAAGGTACGGTTTCAGATCAACAGATAGCCCTGTCGTCGGATTCTTTCGGGAAATGGATCGAAGAGCCCCTTGTTTCCCTTGGAAACCGCTCACCCAGGAATGCTCTTCGGACGACTGCCGGCCAAAGGGCCGTTGTAGAACTTCTCAAAACCTATGAAAATCAGAACGCGCACCATGCGAGATTGTATGGTGGCGAGTTGTTTGAATTCGAGCCTCTTTGGGATTTGCTGGGACTGAGGCGGGACAAGGAATAGTATCATGGGGACGGGGTACCTGGAGCCCCGTCCCGTTAGCAGTTGCCTTCCTGCCGGGACAAGAATATGAACTCTGTTTTTACAGCGTCGTACCGGGTTCGGTCCTATGAAACCGATTTTTCGCGCAGACTAAAGCCCGTTAGCCTGGCACATTATTTCCAGGATACTGCTTCTTCCCATGCGGCTTTACTCGGGTTTTCAGTTGCTGATCTTCTGCAGAAAAGACTTACCTGGATGCTGTCCCGCTACCAAATCAGGGTTTATCGATACCCCTTCGATGGTGAAGAAATACATATCCGTACCTGGCGCTCTGCTGTTGACGGGTATCATGCCCTGCGCGATTTTGAAGTCTTTGATGCACATGGCAGGATACTTGCCGTTGCCAGCAGTTCCTGGTTGATCGTGAATCTTGAGTCAAGACATCCCGTTCGTATCAAGGCTGCTCTCGAAGACTTTCCCGTCCTTGCCAACCGGTCTTTCCCCGATGCTTTCATTGCCTTCCCAAAGAGAGAAAGCTACGACAGTGAACTTCCGTTCCTGGTGCGGATGGGGGATCTTGACCAGAATCGCCATGTTAACCATACCGTGTATCTCGAGTGGGCTATAGAAGCGATGCCGCCTGACATTTTGCAAACCTGCCTGCCCGTCGAGATTCACATCGCCTATCGGGCCGAGGCGGTGTATGGAGGAAAGATTCTGTCACGTTCCGCCGCGATCGACTCCCCTGACGCGGATGTTTTTCTGCACCAGATTGTCAGCGAGGGCGAGGGCAGGGAGCTAACCAGGCTCATGACTGTCTGGCGGTCCAGAGAAAATTCTGATATTTCGGGAGCAGCGGCATGATGGACAAATCTGCGGTTCAGGGAATGATTACATCATCACTCAGCATATCTGTATAACATCACTTCCACACCTTTTGAAAACTTGTCACCTCTATCTGCCAAGCCATTACCGGCACATGGCGGATATTCATCTTTGTTCAAGGCGCATATAATGGAAAAATGGCAGAAAAATCTCAAAGCGTCACTCATCGATGCCGATGAGCTGGCTTCATATTTTCACTGTGATGGGGAATCCCTCAGCAGGGTTGTCGACAAATATCCCATGCGCATTTCACCCCATTACCTCAGCTTGATACAATCACCAGGAGACCCTATTTGGCGACAATGTGTGCCCGATATCCGTGAACTGCAAGAGGACGGACTTCTCTCTGATCCCTTGGAAGAAGAAAACCTGAGCCCGACTCCTTGCATCATACATCGCTACCCTGACAGAGTGGTTTTTCTAGCCACCACAAGTTGTGCTGTTTATTGTCGCTTCTGCATGCGTAAAAGAAAAGTCGGCTGTTCTTCCTTCGAAGTGCAAACAGAGATCCTTGAGGCTGCTATCCGCTATATCGAGGAGACGTCCGCTGTTCGTGATGTGATCCTGTCGGGTGGAGATCCACTGCTTCTTTCGGACGATCATCTGGAGTACCTTCTCCAACGACTCCGGAAAATATCCCATGTGGAGATTGTCAGAATAGGTACACGAGTTCCTGTAACTCTTCCGGAAAGAATTACCCCGAAACTTTGCCGGATGCTCAAGTCCTATCATCCGCTTTTCATCAACACTCACTTTAATCATCCCCTTGAAGTGACCTCTGCGTCTTCGGAGGCATGCGCGCGTCTGGCGGACGCCGGCATCCCCCTGGGAAATCAGACTGTATTGTTGAAGGGAGTAAATGATGATCTGGAAACGATGAAGCGTTTGATGCAGAAACTTCTCACCATCAGGGTTCGCCCTTATTACATCCATCAGATGGATATGGTGAAGGGAACAGGACACTTTCGTGCTGAAGTGAAACGAGGAATAGAGATAATGAAGGGTTTGCGTGGGCACACTTCGGGATTGGCAAATCCCTATTATGTGATTGATGCACCGGGAGGCAAAGGGAAGGTCCCTCTTCTTCCTGATTCAGTGTGCTTTAAGGAGGATACGCTGCTGTTGAGGGGGTATCAGGGGGATACGGTCGAGTATCCTTTGTAACAGAGAGGTTGTCAGGGTGGCCTGACTATTAGCAAATCCGGCATCTCTTGGCTCAGGGGAAGGGTGCTCTTTGAAAGGTATGTAAGAGGAGTTTACAGTTCTTCGGGTGTGAAGGCCACAACCTCGTCGATCCTGTCAGCGTTGAGTAATAGCATCATCAGGCGATCAATTCCAAAGGCAATGCCCGCCGAGGGTGGGACGCTCGAGAGTTCGCGCAGAAACTTTTCCGGCAGAGGGTAAACTGTTTTTCTCATAGCGGCACGTAACTTCTGTTCCTGAACAAACCTCGTTCTCTGCTCTTCGGGATCCACAAGCTCTGAAAAAGCATTGGCAAGTTCGATTCCGCCGATATACAGCTCAAAACGTTCGGCAACATCCTCGTGGCCGAGTTTCTTCCTGGCGAGAGAAGCGCGCTTGGTTGGATAGTCTATCAGGAAAGTAGGCGTTTCCATGCCAAGGTGCGGTTCGATCTCGCAAACCATAATCTCATCGAACAGGTCTTTTTTCAGAGCTTCTTCTGCGGATATCCCAGCATAACGGGAAAAAGCTTCCCGAACCGTAAGTCTTTCCCAGGAATCATTGAGTCGGATAGTTTTCCCCTGCCGGTGGATTATTCCCTGCCGGCCAATGGCATCAGCCGCGGTTTTCACCAAGGTTTCGCAGTCGTCCATGATCTGCGAGTAATCAGCATTCGTCCGGTACCATTCCAACATGGTGAATTCTGGAAGATGGAGCGATCCACGCTCACCATCCCGCCAGCAGCGACCTAGCTGGAAGATTCGATCGAAACCGGAAGCCAAAAGCCGTTTCATACAGATTTCCGGGGATGGTTGAAGGATCCAGGAGCCTGAATCCATCAGGTCGATATGGGCCTCGGGAATCGGAACGGGAATCCTGTGGGGCGTCTCAACTTCTATAAAGTTGTTTTCGCAGAAAAAGCTTCGAATCGCCCCGAGGATGGTCGCCCTGATCTTGAGGTTTTCCTTGCGTCCGGAAGGGTTGGGACCGGCAACCATGTTGTTAGCCCTTTACTCTCGTAGAATATTCCCCGGTACGCGTATCAATGGTGATAAGCTCCCCTTCTTCGATAAAGGGAGGGACGCGCAGAACATATCCGGTTTCAATGGTGGCCGGTTTCGAGTCGCTCCCGGTGGTATCTCCCTTGAGCCAGGGGTCGGTCTGGGTAACCCGCAGATTGACAAAATTCGGCAGACTTACGCCAATAGGTTTATCCTTGAAAACGAGGATTTCCGCTTCGATGTTATCGATCAGGAAGTTTTTCGCATCGCCAATGGCGTCTTCACTGATACTGATCTGCTCAAAGTTCTGATTGTCCATGAAGCAGTAATGGTTATCTTCCTTGTAGAGGTACTGCATCGTTCTTTCTTCAAGAAACGCAGGCTCGAAGGTTTCTCCCGAACGATAGGTTCTGTCCAGGATCGTACCGTTGATCATGTTTCTCATTTTCGTACGATAGAGGGCTTGTCCTTTTCCTGGTTTGACAAAGTCAAAGGCGATCACTATGAAGGGATCGCCATCAAGGGTGATTTTTAAACCCTTTCGCAAATCGGCAACAGAATACATTGTCAGTTGTTCCTTTTTTGTGAAATTTCGCGATCAGGTTCTTTGATCGCGATGTTGTTCTCAGTTTTCTATTGGAAGATGACGCCGGACATCCGGGATAACGATTGTCACGTTGATTCATTTCCTTGATAGTTGCCGGCAAATAGTAGTCACGACTGATTGTCGTGCGCCTATATCTGTATTGATTCTCTTTAACAGCCTATGCGTACCAGGTGCACATATTTTATCAATGTGCCAGGGCATATCCAGAAGCAGGAACGAAAAATATGCACCTTGTG
>JAQUHM010000334.1 GCA_028683595.1 Geobacteraceae bacterium
ATTCCCGAAAACTATGCTGTCCCCATCCCACAGAAAAGCGGTTGGAGGAGGTGAATTCTTCGCTTTCAGACCATACTTGAGAGCAGTAATATCCGCATGAGCAAGCATCGGCGCATCCAGTTCGTGGATACTGAGCCCGACACCGAAAGCATCCATGAGTGCCTGGTTAGCACCCACATGATCGAAATGCCCATGTGTATTGATAATTTGCACAATCGCAAGATCATTACGCGCAACAGCAGACCGGATTTTTTCTGCATCACCACCTGGGTCGATAAGAATGCCCTTCCGGGTCGCCTCGCAACCAAGGATATAACAGTTGACCATCAGGGGTCCAACAACTACGGTTTCAAGAATCATCTTTCACCTTTCTCCTACTGGCAGACAGCAGTAGCAATGTTTCCTGACATATCAGGCATCATATCATACCAATTCGGGATTTTTCTCTTTCAACCCTTCAAATGGATTGTTTCGGAACTCTTTTTTGACATTTTTTTCCGGGATCTTGACCTCTTGAACAACATCCTTTGTAGAAGCTTCCTCGGGGCGGAGATCTTTTCCCCTTTCACATCCGCCATTCTTGTAAAAATAGCGGTCATATAGCCTATGGTACCCTGTCCAGCGGGACTGGTTCACCAACTCCTTACGCATATGGGTACGAATTCCATTGATTTTGGAATCCAGGTCATCCAGATAATTGAGAACGGTTGCTTCGATCGTCTTGGGCCTTTTCGGCGAGCCGAATTCATACTGTCCGTGATGCGAGAGTATCATGTGTTTAAGGAGCATGGCAAGCTCGACAGGGAACCCATCCATCCGGCATATTTTTTCATGGATCATCTCCACGCCAATGGAAATGTGTCCGAGCAGTTTCCCTTCATCGCTATAGTCAAAGGAACGTAAATAGGTCATTTCCCTGACTTTTCCCACATCGTGCAAGAGGGCACCGGCTATCAGCAGGTCACGATGAAGAACCGGATAGAGTGGCATGATCTGATCAACAAGGCGGGCAACAGACAACGAATGCTCAAGCAGCCCCCCAAGGTAGACATGATGCATCCCTTTGGCGGCAGGTGCCGTTTGATATAACTGCAGAAAATCGGCATCTTCAAAAAAGGATTGCAGAAGTTTACGCAGATGCTCATCGGAACAGGATTCCACAAGTGCGGTCAGTTCGACAAGCATTTCTGCACCGTCACGATCACCCTCGGGAAGGAAATCTTCAAGTGCAACCTTGCTATCGGCAACACGGGCAATTTCTGAGATAATCAGCTGCATTTTCCCGAGATACACGGTGGCCTTCGCTTGCACGCGAATGAAATTGTCCTTTTCGAACAGCTGCCCGAAAGATTCAACATTCTCCCACACCCGGCCCTCGATTTCTCCCGATTTGTCCATGAGATGGAGCGTGAGATATGGTTTTCCATTTCTGGCCAGTGCCGATATCTTTTCCTTAACGAGAAAAACAGAATCAACCAGGCTGCGATCCTTGATCTCACTTACAAACATCTTGGTCACACGACTCTCCTTATTTCATCTGCAATTCCTGGGCAATTCGATCGGCCACCCGGATTCCATCCACAGCGGCACTCATGATACCACCCGCATACCCTGCCCCTTCCCCTGTCGGGAAAAGCCCGGACAGGCTGACCGATTGGTAATCGTCACCCCGTATAATTCGAACGGGTGATGAAGTTCTGGTTTCTATTCCGGTAAGAGAAGCCTCAACCGTTAGAAATCCTTTCATCTTCCGATCGAAACACTTCACCCCAGCTCTCAGTGCCAGAGCGACATCCCTCGGCAGTAACTCTGCAAGATCAACTGGGACGACACCAGGTCGATAGGTAGAATGAACAGCGTGAAACCCCTTTCCGGAGGCAAAATCCAGAAGGTTCTGCGCCGGTGCGTAATAGGTCCCCCTACCCGCAATGAAAGCCTTTTGCTCCAAAGCCCTCTGGAACTCAATACCAGCAAAAGAATGGGTTCCGGGGAAATCCCTTGCACCGACTGCAACAACAAGGGCACTATTGGCGAAGGGCAAATTCCTCTGGAAGGAACTCATCCCGTTCGTAACAACACATCCTTCCTCGGACGCTGCCGCCATCACGACACCACCCGGACACATGCAAAAGGAGTAAACGGGCCGGTCAGTTTCCGGATCATGATGGGTCAAGACATACTCGGCCGAGGGAAGACCCGCAAAAGATTGTTCCCCGTACTGGATCCTGTTGATCATTTCCTGGGGATGCTCAACCCTCAGACCAATTGCAAAGGGTTTCCTTTCCATACGAATAGAGTGTCGCAGCAGCATTTCGTATGTATCACGAGCACTGTGTCCTGTCGCAAGCACAAGATATTTGCAGGGAAGCTCATCAACTTCATTCAGGACAAGGCCGCAAACCTGTCCCTTACTGGTTGCGATATCGGTCAGTTTTCCGCTGAAACGTATGGTAAATCCCCGCTCCAGAAGCGCAGCCCGGATACCCGCAACAACCCTGCGAAGCCTGTCGGTACCAATATGAGGTTTCGCCAAAAAAAGGATCTCGCGAGGAGCACCGAAGCGGACGAGATTTTCAAGGATGTAGCCGAGGTTTTCGTCACGTATCCGGGTAGTCAGTTTGCCATCGGAAAAGGTACCTGCCCCCCCTTCGCCAAACTGAACATTACTTTCAGGATTCAGGACCCCTCGATCCCAGAACGTCTGAACATCCTGGACTCGCTGCTCAACAGGGCGGCCACGTTCAATAATTGTCGCCCGGAGCCCATATTCGGCGAGTCGAAGGGCTGCAAAAAGACCGGCCGGCCCCATGCCTGCAATAACAATATCTTGGTCTGTGGTAATGTGGGGAAAGGTTTTCAGCACCTTCTCAGGAACATGAGTAATGTCGCGATCAGCAGAAAACCTCCCGATGCAGGCGTCTTCGTCCTTGATGGAAATCTCGATCGTATAAACATAGCGGATGGATTTCTTTTTACGCGCATCAAGCCCTTTGCGAAGGATTTTCCATGATACGACCTCTTCTTTGCTCAGGGAAAGCCGCTTAAGCAGTTGCGCAATGATGGCTGTTTCATCGATTCGGCAATCAAAAACAAGGTTGCGTATAAGGAAAGGCACAGGATACCTTCATCGGCTTACTGTTGATATTTTTTGCGATCCAGAAGCTGCTCAACAATGATCACGATGTCCAGCGGATTAGTTGATTTTGGTATGTGAATGCGTGCACCCATTTCAGGGGATTCATGCTCATGGGGCGCCCCTTTGAACATGGAGGTCAGCAGGATGAGTATCGGAAGTGAGTCTCCAGCAAGCCGGGAAATTTCGAGACAGGTACTGACCCCTCCAAGCATAGGCATAACAAGATCCACAATTACCACATCCGGCGCTTCGTCAAGAAATGCTTTAATCCCTTCAATACCGTTCTCGGCAGTTACAACCGAAAAATCATACTCACGAAAGATGTCCGAAAGAATATTTCGAAACAGAGCATCGTCGTCGATTATTAGTGTTTTTACTCTGGGGGATTGCATCAAACCCTCTGGAAAGGCCTTAGAAATGGCGCAATAGTACACCAACATGACCTAAATTGGAAGGAGAAACCCCTAGGAATCATGAGCGAGCAAAGGGATTGAAACGGAAAAAGTCGTCCCTTTTCCCACCTCGCTTTTCACCTCGATTTTTCCGTTATAGGTGCGGATTATCCTGAGAACGACGGAAAGACCAAGACCGGTCCCGGAACTTTTCTTCGTAAAAAACGGGTCAAATATCCTTTGCAGATCTTCGCGAGGAATTCCGTTGCCGGTATCGGACACATCAATGTGAACTGTATCCTCTTTTTGTTCGAGCATAATTGTCAGAACGCCACCTTCCACCATCTCTTCAATCGAATTTACAAATAGATTGGAAAATATCTGTTCAATTTCCGTTGCATCAGCAAGGATGTGAGGAGGTGTTGCCCTGTAGTCCCGCTCGATTCTGATACCATGCATTTTCGCACGTGCTTGGAATAGTTCGAGCAGAGAATCGATTACCTTCGGTATGGATACCTGCTGCAAGTGATAACGAGGCCTTTTAACAGCATCCATCAGTTTTCTCAGGATTCCATCGATCCGACGAACTTCCATTTCAATCTTTTCCAGAAACTCATAACGCTCCGGATCATCGAGACCACCTTTGAGAAGCTGAACATACAGTCCAATCGAGTTGAGTGGATTTCTAATCTCATGTGCCATCCCCGCGGAGATATATCCGAGTGTCGACATCTTTTCGGTCTGAACAATTTCAGCCTGAATCTTTTGAAGTTCCATGGTT
>JAQUHM010000335.1 GCA_028683595.1 Geobacteraceae bacterium
CATGATGCTTGACCAGAACATAGTGGCCGTCAGTCCTTCCAGTTCCTGGCGCGTTCTTTCAAAAGCGAGCTTGCTTCAGAAACCAGAAACCTTCTCTCAAAGGGACAGGTTTCGTTCAGCCGCTGTCGCCCCATCAGTACTGGCAAGTGGATGTTTCCTATCTCAACATCCGTGGAACGTTCTACTACCTGTGCAGCTTGCTGGATGGCAGCAGCGGCTCCATCATCCACTGGGAGATCAGGGAGCAGTTGGCCGAAACAGACGTGGAAATCATTCTTGAACAGCGCTGAACGGCAAAGACCAGGTGATATTCAAAGAGCGAGACAGAATGCTTGAAGATGCAAGAGAACTGAGAAAGCAAAAACGTCAGCGACGTCTACTCTCGAATCATCAATCCAGATGAAGTTGACATACCCTTAACTCAAGCGGTCTGAAAGTCCATTTCCGACTGAGGGGGAACACACAGCTCATGAGAACCACTTACGGTGGGATCGCTAAATCGCATCCTTCTTTTGGGTGACAAGTCCCAAAAAGCTAAACTGGCCCCCATTGGGCACTGCCACAGCCGCCCTTCAGTAACAAAGACCTGCCAGGTTTTGAAAACCTGGCAGGTCTGATCTTGAATATTTTCACTCATTTTTTGCAGTTTTGCAGAGCAGAAAGGGGTCAGCCTTTGACAATTGTATTTAAATTTCAAACAATACAAGCCTGACCCCATTGACACACAGTACCCGGAGCCGGATATATCCTGAAAAAGACCTGATCATCAATAGCAGGCTGGCTTGCGTTTGGCAGGGAAGTTATTGGAAGCAGGACAAGAAGTTAGAATTTTCCTAATGAACGACGCCGTTGACATGGCACATTGCGGCATTTACAAGTTTAATGGTGCTGAATAATCAACCATGTCTGAATTAAATGGATGGGTTATTAACAGCGATAAATTCATTACATTTTAAAAGTATCCGCTCTCCATGTAGAACAGCAAGGCCATCGAGCACAATAACCGTTTTTTCGTACTTGCAGAATTAATGATTAGGAACGGGATTCAATCATCAGGTTCTGCCTCAGGCACAGTTGCCTCGTTCTTAGTAGAGTAACGCAGTATTTAATCGAGTCTCACTGTTGCATACGACAGATGAAAGTGATCATCATCATTCTTAAGGTCAGCGTCTAAAAGGATGATATTGGTTATGTCTTCTAATGTACAGTAAAATTGCCGATTAATACCATAATCATCATGCCTGATGGAAATGTTGCAGCTGACAAAGATAATAGACCCGTCATCACGCAGCATACGCACAACAATGCTGCTATTATGATCTGTTCTCCCTGCGCTATGTAAATACATCATGAAAAGATTTATATCACAAGAAACCAGAAGTTCGCCAAACCAGCGTCCGATTACTTCATCTATATTATAGCAAGTTGTTTTAAGCCAGCAATTATTTACGGACAGTAGACAACCATATTCATCCAATACTTGAATGATTTGCTTTGGAGGCAGATAAAGCTCTTTAAAGTGCTCTCCTCTCAGTGTGTTAGAAGATCTTTCCGAGCAGTAACCCTCTGAAGTATCGACTGAACCGGCATTGTTTCGCATTAAACGGGATATGTTACGGTGCTTGATTTTGGTACCGAGTTTTTTTTTACGCATGGCACTCTTACTCCTGAATAGAGAAAGAAAGTTGTTGAGATATACTAATAATAGTATGCGCAGCAAACTTGATCAGACATTGCAGCACATACAAGGCTTTGGTTTCGGTCATGTCGGTAGACAGAATTCGCTTGAAATTTTGTAAAGGAGTTCCGAATGAGCCAGGACAAGGAGTCTTTCTGTCCGTCTATAAATGCCTTCACAGGTGTTATCCCCTTGCCCTTGCTACCTGAAAACAATCATGATAGCAGTCTGGTTCATGTGCCCGATAAACTGCTCCCCGTAGGAATTGAATCCAATTGTTGGAAAATCAGCAAACACCTCGCCGTATTTACCACTGAGATTTTTTACCTCAAGTTCCAGTGCACGATGTGCGCAGTTAAATACAATTACTCCTGATATCCCGCCAAGCTTTGCCTTGGATCTTGCCAATGCCTCTTTGGTATCGTCAAGAAGGTCCGTCGATTCAAGTAGCGAGAGTGGCATCCCCTTGACCGAACTGCAGTGAAAAAATACACTGTTCCCGGCAATATGCTTCGGGCCGCGTATATACGGCTCCCCTTCAATAATCAGACCGAGGGGGTGGCTCGGAAAGCAGGCGGCAAGCTCGTTAACAGATACCCCCAACGCTTCTGCATAGGCTATCGCAGCAGGTTTATGATTGAATTCGATGATCTCCCGCCGGTCTTCGTTCGACTTGGTTACCACAAGTTCGGGGCCTATTTCACGGACGCTCTGCGTTTTCACAAGGTCAAAGGGCGTCGCCGGCTTGAGGAGTGCAAGAACTGCGGCATTGGTATAGGACTTACCATTGGCGTAGACATGGGTGCACCGGAATTGCAAATCGTCCGCCGAGGAGCCGCCGACGAAAAGAACATTCGTTCTGTCGCCGATAACATCCATAAGCCTTTCCTCGAAACCGCTCATCCCATCCACCAGTATGATCCCCAGATAGCACGATGGCTTCATCTCATCGGCTGCCTCGCCGAAGTGCCTTTCAAAAGAGCGAAATGTATCATGGACATCAACCTTTCTGCTCAGCTTTTCAACCACTTCAACTTTGACATCCGGCATCGACTCTACGTCGAACGCCATGGCCACAAGCGAACCCTTCAACATCTTGCCGCTCACAATTTCCCCAGCCGTAGAGCATCCGAAAACCGTAGCCCCTGGGAAAACCGACTGCATTTTCTTGCTGATTTTTTCGGGAGCAAACTTGATTGAAGCGAAATAAATTATCATAGTTATATTGTTGAAACCGAAGATGCCCATCAGCTCATGTACCGCATCATCCACTGTTCCTTTTTCAGAACTCGCGATCTTTATGGTCATGGAATGCTCTCCTGTGTCAGTTATGAAAATCTTGCACCATTTTCTCCAGCTTCTCGATTATCATCGGGTCGTCTTTGGAATGCTCAGAATATTTTGCAGGATCTATCCCCTTCAGAATCAGCTTCGTCCTGATTACACTTACCAGCATCTCATTTCCCATCGAACGCTCCGCAAGGATTCTTTCTATCATCAGTTTTATTTTTCCTGCCATTTCGAACGCCTCCATTCTCGCACGTACATAGTGGGATTTTCTGGTAGTGTTTGAAACGCGACCAACAAACAACCGGAAGGAACTCACCATGTCCTACACCCATCTTACTGGAAAAGAGCGATATGTCATCAACCATTTAAAGTCAACAAAATTTAGTCTGCGCGAGATCGCGCGCCGCCTTAGCCGTCACTACACAAGCATTTCACGTGAGATCAAACGAAACGGCCCGACATATTTTCCCAATACCGCGTATTGGAAATACTTTTCGAAACCTGTTGCTTATAAGCGCAAACACACGGACAGAAGTCACCACCGTCAAAAGTATCTGCCGCTTGTCAAATACGTCGATGAAAAGCTCAAGCTCGAGTGGTAACCGGAAGCAATAGCCGGTAGGCTGTTGCTTGACTATCCATACGATGAGCGGATGCGAATCAGTCATGAGACCATTTACCGCTGGATTTATCTTGATGCCGGTCAGTACGGCCACCTGACTCCCTATGAAGTCATGCTAAAAGCTAAACGTGGTGCACTTTCAAAATGAATTCACCAGTCTTTCATTCAGTAAAGGGTTGCCACCGACACTTCTGCGGCCAGACTCTTGCGTTAGGATTTCTCCATTTCATCGCCTGTTACTGTTTCGCCAGATTTTCATCCTCTCTGCATCTTTGATCAGGTCGTCACGGAAATCTGGATGGGCAATGGATATGAGAGCTTCGGTTCTCTGCCAGGTATTTTTCCCTTTCAGATTGACCTTGCCGAACTCGGTTACCACCCACTGGACGCAGGTGCGACTTACGGTCACGATGCTGCCCGGGGCAAGGGTGGGGACGATCCTAGACTTGACTTCCTCTGTCTTGCCATATGTGGAAGACAGACAGATGAAGCTTTTTCCGTTTTTTGACAAATAGGCACCCATGACAAAGTCGAGTTGGCCGCCAGTGCCGCTTATCTGTTTGGTCCCGGATGATTCGTAAGAAATCTGGCCGAACAGGTCTATCTCTACGGCATTATTGATGGATATGAAATTGTCGATCATGGCAATCCTGTTGAGATCGTTGATATAGTCTACGGGACAGCTCTGAATACTTGGATTGTCAT
>JAQUHM010000336.1 GCA_028683595.1 Geobacteraceae bacterium
AAAAAGACCTGATGGCGATTAGACATGGGAAGAAGCCAATACGGTTGAGGTGAACGGTGTAAGCAGGCGACTTTGCCAAGTCTCTTCGATTACAAATTTGAAGTCAAGGGAGATGTTTTGTTTTATATTCGAAAAAACAGCGTGTTGCCGCGTAGGCCTTGAAATCATTACCACCCCACCTGAGAAAAAATGATACAGGCTGTTTTGCTCACCTGGATGGAAAGAATCTTGTTGGGCTGGTAAACGGTGCATTCCCGCTTGTCAGTAAGTCCAACATCGGGTGTGGTCCAAATGGGGGTCTTCTTGTCAGAGAGGGTTATTACACTGAACCCCTCCTGTATTGCACAAACGATCGTTTATGCAATCATACTCCTTAAAGCATGGAGGTAGAGTTATGTCTCCTGCCCCTCCCTCCCAAGAACTCCGTTTTCAGGCTGTGCTGAAACTTTTGCAGGGCAATCCAGCTTCGGTTGTGTCGGCACAGTACGGTATTGCTCGGAGCAGTCTTTACAAATTTCGGAAACGCGCACTTGTGGCTATCCAGAAAGCCATGAAAGATGAACCGCGCGGCCCCAAACATCTGCACAATCGTGTCGGTGAAGAACAAGAACAAAAGGTTCTTTCTCTTTGCGGGCTTTGGCCAACATTCAGCTCCTATAAAATTGCGTCACATTTGGGGGCTAATGCTCCGAGTCCACGTACGATCCAGAGGATCAGGAAGAAAAACCATTTGGTGTGCGCCTGCGCTGCTCTCTTCCTCCAACTGTTTCATATGGTAGTCCATCGCATCGACCAGATTGTCGGAGAGCTGGCGGTAGCGTTGCCAGGCATAACACAGCAAGTAGAGATGGGTCTGATCCGCCTTGAGATTACGCAGGTCGTGGACGGTATAGAAGTTCGCCAGACTCGCGTAGTACAGCAGATTCTGCTGCGAGACGCCGAGCTTAGGCAGTAGCACTTTGGCGATTCGGTACAGCGGTTCCAGCAAGGCGCGTTTTTCGCGTTCGCGGGCCATCTGGCGCCAGCCAAAATTTTTTGCGTCCTGTTTGAGCGCTGCCAGTTGCGATAGGGTGTCATCGCGCACCAGAAGCTGAGACAGCGCAACCTTGGTTTCGTCTTCCAGAGCTTCTGCCAGTAGGCCGCTCAAACGTTGGCGTTCGGCGGACAAGGTTTTACTGATCAACTCTTGCAGGGTCGTGTAGCCGGGCCGGATAATCTTGTGCTCGCCCAGCCAGACGATCAGCTCGGCAGCCACGAATCCCGGGGTCACATCCCGCCTCACGGTTTGTGTTGCTTGCTTCCCGAGTTGCGGCAGGAAATCGGCCTTCCACAGCCGGTAACCTAATAGCCCGGCGACTCGTTCGCGCTGGGTGTAGTACTCGTACTGAGTAATCAGCTTGCGCTCGAAAGTCTCGCCATGGAAATAACGACTCAGCACGAAAGCGCAATCGTCCTCGACCTCGTTCCAGTCAAAGCGAAAGAAGGTATGCTTGGCCTTGAAGTAACCGATCTGCAAGACGCAATAGATCTGGGCATGAAGTCCAGGCCGACTGCTGGCAAGTGCCAGTTCTACTTCAGACAGTGCCAGGTACTCCAGTCGCTGCACATCGTCGAAATCCGGTAGCCCATACAGTGCCTCTTGCTCGGCATCCGACAATATGGTCAAACGCTCGCTTTTGGTCGTCATCGTGGCGAGGCATCACGCGGTCCTGTCCAATTGACCCGTGCAAGTGTTTCGATCAAGGTTGTGCGCTTGACAGCAAAGTTTCGGCATACCGCCGCTTTGGACATCCCACTATCAAGCGCGACAATAATCGCATCCAGTTTCTCGCCGACAATGGCGCGTGGCCGACCACCAATTCTGCCACGTTGCCGAGCGGCAGATAAACCAGCAACGACTCGTTCTTGGATCAAAGCTCGCTCATACTGTGCAAGCGCACCAAAAACGTGAAAAAAAAGTTCTCCTGACGGCGTGCTGGTATCCATGTTCTCGGTGAGAGAACAAAAGGTGACCTGTTTTTCCCGCAATTCATTCACAATGGAAATCAAATGGGTCAGTGATCTCCCAAGGCGGTCTAGTTTCCAGACGACAAACACATCACCGGGATTGACATACTCCAGCGCTTCGTTCAGCCCAGTTCGATCATCTCTGGCTCCCGAGGCTCGATCCTCGAAAATGTTTCTGACATCAACCCCAGCTTTCAAGAGTGCATCGCGCTGCAGGTCTGTACTTTGCCGATCCGAATCCGACGAAACCCTCATATAGCCGATTAACATATACGAAAAACCTCATGTTAGATTTTTCCGCACACCTTAGCTTTCCGACAGAGTTTTTCGTATAAAAAAAGAGGTGTAAATTTTGTTTTGTTGTTACCAGTTAGACTCCTGTCGGAAAACAGATGTTTTTCGGCAAACGGCGCAAGATCTAACGGTTTTTCACCAAAGCATCGACTTGATATTGTTTAAGTTTCATTTAGGTAACCTTTGCTATCGTTAGGAGGTTTAGTCAGCTTACAGATAGTCTTGTCTTGGCGGGCTGAAAATATCCAAGACTTCTCCTGGCTCAATAATTTCAATGCGGTGCTTAACCTCGCGAAAAATCGTATAAGAATCACCTGGCCCTATCATTTGGTCATTTCCCTCAAATTCAATTCTGTATTTACCTGAAATTACGTAACCGCTTTGCTCATTGGGATGACTATGAAATGGAACGTTATCTTCTTTCTTGTACAACATCTTGGTCACCATCGATTCTTGACCATGAGCGAGCAGAACAAAATCAACCCCAAGGAAGTTTCTCTTTTGTGCATTTTCTGATTTGACGATCATATTTTTATCCTTTTGAAAATGTATGGTATTCATCTTATAGGGCAGTAATACTTCGCATCTCCCGATGGGATGAAATAGATGTTCTACCGTTCCGATGTACTTTTGTAATCTAAACCTAGTCTGGAAATTTTTCTGAGCATAACTGACCGTCTATTCCCCAGTTATCTTTTTTGACATCATTTAGAATTACATAGACTGTTCCTACGTCGCATCCCGTTATTCTTGCCATTTCTCTTGAAAAAATTTCAACTAATTCTTTTTTTTGATCATTGGTTCGACCTTCCCACATATCGACTCGGATTACGGGCATATAAATCCTCCTTTGTTGTTACCGAGATAAGGGCTTTTATTTTCTGCACCTTTAAAAAAACCGACTTTATCAAAGTCTGAAAATAAGTATATAGTGAATTAAAGACACCCGATGCCGAACAGGTGACATGCTTATGAAGCATTCCTTGCAAGCGCCATTCACCGATTCTCTTCCTGCACCGCTTTTTCTTCGCACAACCCTCATGCCGGAAGACGCAATATTTCCATCACATACCCATTCATGGGGAGAGTTCGTTTACGCTTATAACGGGGTAGTTCAGGTTGTAATCGAACAGGAACGATATCTCGTGCCGCCTCAGTACGGCATCTGGATTCCACCGAAGATACAGCACGTTGGTATGAGTCGGCGAGAGGTCTTACAGTCGTCCCTTTATGTTGAGGGTGAATTATGTGGCAACTTGCCGACAAAGCCACAAGCTTTGGTGGTGTCACTTTTTATGCGGTCAGTTTTGGATCATGCGCGTGAAAGTTCTATCGATTATAAGTCCACCAGACAATTACGCCTGTTGACTGTTTTTTTGGACGAGCTTGCTGACACCCCGAGAGCTGGAAGCTTTCTTCCTGCCTCTGACGATGAAATTTTAGGAGAGGTTTTGCATTACCTTGAAAAGCATCCGGACGATAACCGTTCAGTCGCGGAGTTGGCGCAGGAGGCCAACATAACGGAGAGGACTCTTGCAAGAAAATGTAGGCACGATTTGGGCATATCACTGACAGAATGGCGGAATCGAATGCGCGTTGTTAAAGCGATAGCAATGATCGAGAGAGGGGAGCGCGTTGAATTAATAGCAAAAGAATTTGGATATTCCAGCGCATCTGCCTTCATTGCCATGTTTAAAAAGCTGACAGGAGTAACACCAGCCAGTTACAGAGAAAAAAATGATCCAGCAGGCGCTTAACGACCCAAACTGACTGTTACGGATGTAACTGAATGACTTCAGGGCATTGACGCCGCTTATCTACGCCCGTGTGAATTCCTATGGGATATTTGAGTTGGATATGAATCAGTAATGTCCGGTTAAGGACTTGCATGGCGGATTTCCGAGAGGCCTTCCCGCTGTTCCTGTAATGTTTGGGAGGAGAACTGTTCCATCCGTGATTCATTGAGGATCTGGTTGCGCAACTGGCGG
>JAQUHM010000337.1 GCA_028683595.1 Geobacteraceae bacterium
CCCTTTTGCATTGTGCGAAGCCCATTCTTAAATACACCAGGGAGAAAGTCGCGATGAATGGCCAGTACAGAAAAGACATCTATCCCGGCCTTGCCGTGGCAATTGTGCTGAAGAAAGATCAGCGCAGCGGCAGGTTGACGGAAGGAATCGTCAAGGACCTCCTCACCAGTGCTCCCTTTCATTCCCGGGGAATCAAGGTCCGGTTGCAGGACGGCCAGGTTGGAAGGGTCCACTCCATTCTGCCTGGTCTCTCCGGAGACGGAGGAAGCGGGGACTGATGGGGGCTTCGGACCAATCGTTGGACATTGTTGCTCAGGAGCAGAGAAGACTGTTGGATGTCTGTCGGATCATCGATCGCGCCGCAGCTGATCGGAACGCAACCCTTGTTCTCCATGACGTGCGAGCGAGGGAGCTGGAGCAGGAGCGACTGGATTCTGTCAGTTGGCGGGAGAAGAACGACCTGACAGAGAAGCTCATTGAACATGGTCACCACGATCCCCGGAAATACCTCAAGGATTTCTGTGACAGTGCCGGCTCTCCCTATTTCGGGATCATTGGTATCCAAGACAGCAATACGAGAATTGGCAACAAGGAGTACCTGATCGGCAAGCAATCCCTCATGGACGGAAACAGGGTTGCCGTTGTTGACTGGCGCAAGGCGGAAATATCCCGACTCTATTATGACTACGAGCAGGGAGAGGACTATCTGGAGACCATTCAGGGGAAAGACCGGGAGGGTCTGCTGGTCCGAAAGGACAAGGTCGGCATAACCCGGCAGGCGCTTCACCGGATCGAGACTCCTTCCGATACCTTTGAGTTGGTTGACGATGCCTGGCATTGTAACGGCACTGCGTTCCAGACATCGGCCGATACCAAGTCCCTTGCCGGGGACCATCGCCTGGTGGATATCGTCGCACTAATTGACCCGGAACAGTTCCGCATGATTACCAGGGAAACCGACGGCTGTACCTACATTACCGGTGGCGCCGGCTGCGGCAAGACAACAGTGGCACTCCACCGGCTTTCTTACCTGCAGTTCAATCAGCCGAAGCTGTTTCGCCCGGACTGCTGCCTGGTTCTGATGTTCAATCGTGTACTGCGGGACTACGTGAAGAAAACCTCCGAAGAACTCCTCGGAAAAACGCGGGTGGATACCTTCAGTGCCTGGTCTCTTTCCGCACTGGGGCAGTTGGGGGTCTATTCATTGACAACCACCTTTGATGATCCACACGGTGCCCGCAAAAAAAACAGTGCCATCGCAGAATTGCTTGGCCGCTATGTGCAGGAGACCCGGAAGATTGACCCGGTGATGGACCTGTGGCGATTCTTCACCTGTAGTTACGTGCTTGATCTCCTGTTTTCTGATGAAAAAATGCGGGAAGACTTTTCATTGGACATCCAGCAGCGGCTTATGGACAAAAACCGGGTTGTTTCCTTTTCGGATGTAAGCATCCTCCTGAGACTCTGCCAGCTCAGAAAGCCGGTCGATGCCGTGGTGCCAGGGGCATTCAACCACTATGATCATATAATAGTCGACGAGGCTCAGGATCTTGGTGCTTTGGAACTTGAGGCGGTGCTGGCGGCCACCTCACCCCGGCGCAGTCTGACAGTTTGCGCAGATGAGAGGCAAAAAATACTTTCCTTCGTGGATGGGACAGGTTTCGTCAATTTTCGCAGGCAGTTGCAGTTGTCCGGCCTGGACAAGGAAACCCTGGCCATTTCCTACCGTTCGGCCCGTGAGATCCTTGAGCTAGCGGCCCGGGTCAGCGGCAGGACGGTAGATACCTCCAAGTCCCATTCCGGGGTGGTTAAATTTTATCCGGAAAAAGACTCCTCCTCAGCATTGCGGAAGGTTCGCTGGATCGTCGAACAGCTAGTGGCACGGGAACCGAATGCACTGACTGCAATCATCTGCAAGAAAAAAACGGATGTGAAGGCAATTCACCGTTTCCTTGGGGGTGTTGCTGGTCTGCATGGCGAAGGGGAGGTCTGTTTCGAGCCAGGGGTGCTGGTGGTGAATGCCCATATCGTCAAAGGGGTCGAATTCACGAATGTCATCCTCTGGAATCCGAGCGAGACGGACTATCGCCAGACGGAAATTGACCGAAACCTGCTTTATGTGGCTTTGACGCGGGCGAGCAAGAGGCTGTACGTAGTCCATTGGCGTCCCCTGGCAAAGGGATTGACGGAATGAGGGGACGCAGGATACTTTAGGAAAACGTTTCCGTGTCAAATCACGCGTGTAACCAGCTTTGTCCTGTTAGAAAATTGCCTATGCTTATATGTCTCCAGCAATTACCTGATTCTCATCCGGAAAGTCTTGGCCGGGGCCGGGTCGGAACTTCCCCGAAGCCTCTCGTAATCGGTCACCACCTGTTACACTGATCAGCTAATCTGCTGGTTTAGGGCGGTTTTCTTGCTGTTGCAATCGTGCAATGAAGCCGTACGAGAGTCTCCGTGAAAGCCCCAACCCTCCACGGAACAGCACTTTTTCAGTTTCCGGATGGAAACTACCCAACCGTACCTTGCAAGAGTATACTGTCAAAGAAGAAGGTGATTATGAGAATATGGGTTGATGCCGATGCCTGCCCGAGGGTGATCAAGGATATCATTTTTCGGGCATCTGAAAGATTGAATATTCCGGTATGCCTGGTGGCAAATAAGGAACTGAGCAAACATAATGCCCACCTGGTTGACTCGGTGGTGGTTGATGAAGGATTTGATGTAGCGGATGATTACATTGTGGACAACATCGCAACGAGTGACCTGGTTGTTACTGCCGACATACCCCTTGCAGCGAGGATCGTCGCTGGCGGCGGGATTGCCTTGGATCCGCGGGGAGAGATCTACACGGAGGAGAACGTCGGAGAGAGACTCTCCATGCGGGACCTGATGATGGAGTTGCGATCCGGAGGCTATGTGCAGGGTGGACCTCCGCCGTTCAACAATACCGACCGGCAGCGCTTTGCCGCGTCGCTGGACAGTCTCCTCAGCCGCATTCTTCGGGGCCAGCGGCCGATGTAACAGGCGGTTTGAAAATGAGTTTTACACCAGCCTGAAAAGGAACACACATAAGGGGACTTTATTACATGGCACTGCCGTCAATAATATATCGTTTTTCGCTGGAACTCTCTGATATCGACCGGCAGATCTATGAATCGCTCCAGGCCACGGTTGCCCGCCATCCTTCGGAGACGGAGGAGCGGCTCGTTGCCCGCCTCCTGGCATACGCACTTTTCCATGAGCCTGATCTTGATTTCACCAAGGGAATCTCTGCCGGGGATGAGCCTGACCTTTGGCTGAAGGGAGCCGATGGCCGAACGCTCCTTTGGGTCGAGGTGGGACTTCCTGACTCTGAACGCCTGCTCAAGGCCGGCCGTCACTGTGAGCGTGTGGCTCTATTGACGTGCGGGAATTCGCTGCCGGCCTGGGAGAAGGAACACCTGCCAAAGCTTGCGGGAATCCGCAATCTAACTTCCATCACTATCGACCAGAAGTTTATTTCCCTTCTGGTCTCTCGTCTGGAGAGAAACATCCGATGGTCCGTTACCCGAACGGAAGGTTCACTGTACCTGGCCGTGGGCGAAGAGACTTTGGAAACAAACCTTCAAGTGAAGGCGTGAGAAGGGAAGTCCGTGAAGAAATCGAAATCAGAGAAAACCGCTAAAGAGTCCCCGAACGCTTTGGACATCGAGATTGCCGTGTCGACCTTGCTTTCCAGCGGTGACTTCGTGGTGCTCCGCAAGATTGACCTGGCAAGAGACCAGCGTTTTACCCTGAGATCCGTCCCCGGATCCCGGAAAGGTCTCTGTCTCGATACCGAGACAACAGGGCTTGACCATACTCAGGATAGGATCATCGAGTTGGGCATCGTGGCCTTCGAATACGATCCTGCAACCGGAGAAATTATCAAGATCATTGGTCGCTATTCCGGTTTTGAAGACCCTGGTTTTCCCCTGGCCGAAGAGATCACGCAGATTACCGGCATTACTGATGACATGGTGGCGGGGCAGGTCTTCGACGATGGACAGGTTGCAAAAATGGCGGAGGATGCAAGTCTCGTGATTGCTCACAACGCCGCTTTCGACAGGAAATTCGTTGAGGATCGATTTCCTGTTTTTACAAATATCCCTTGGGCCTGTACTGTTTCCCAGAACAATTGGCAAGCGGAAAGGATTTCCTCCCGCACGCTGGAATACCTGCTCTACAAGTGCGGTGGCTATTGCATCAATGCCCATCGAGCCCTTGA
>JAQUHM010000338.1 GCA_028683595.1 Geobacteraceae bacterium
CGGGCAACCGACGAAGGAAGGCTCAGCGGAAGATCAACCGGAAGAACCAATTCTTCAAGTTCAAACACAGGAAGGCCACCTTCTCCGGGCAACTTCCCGGACAGGACTGCCAGTTGGTGACGGGTCAGAGCCAAGTCTTTTTCGAGAGGGGGAAGTGTTGCTCGAACCTGGGCAAGTTGCGCACGCTGCGCAAGTACGTCGGAGCGCGAAACGGCACCGACGAGGTATTGATTATCCACCACCTCAAGGTACTTCTCCATTAACGAAACTATCTCCTGGACTGAGCGTACCTGTCCTCGAAGGGAAGCCTCTTTCACCGCCGTTGTCGTGATATTGGCGGTAAGGGTCAAATAAGCTCCTTCCAGGAGAAAACGTTGGTAATCGACCTGAGCCCGTAATGCCTCAAGCTCCCGTCGATTTCCTCCAAAAATGTCGAGTGTGTAGGAAACGTTTACCGTGGCGTTGAACAGGGTGAATGTGCTGGGATTCGAGGAAGGCTGTCCATAGGAAGCACCAGTCGATTTGCGCCGCTCCACGGAGAAGTCGCCATCAACACTGGGATAGTAGACAGTTCCCCCCCTGGCGCGAAGATTTTCTTCCGCCTCACGGAGCCGCGCCTGGGCGGCGGCGATCGTCGGATTGTCTTTCAGGGCTTGACGGACCAAGGCATCGAGCGGCTCCGAACGGAACAAGGTCCACCACTCCAAGGCAATATCCTTACCCTCAAGAAAACTCTGCGACGCACCGGCAGTCCCTGGAGTTGAAACAGTCTCAACCGGAAGCGGCTCAGGTGTATACCCTTGAACAACAGGCGGATCAGGCGGACGGAAGTCCGGTCCCACCGCACATCCTGTCACCATCGAAAAAGCGAGAGCGGCAGTTGCTGCTCTCGTAAAGCGGAAATATCTATTCACCATTTTCTCCTGATTTCTCTCAAGTGAATTTCAACAGGGAACACAAGCGTAATGCAACAGATGTCGGCTCACTACGTAGTTTCCATCTGGAGTTTCCGGGTAAAAACTAAGGACAAACTATCCTCTCAGGTCCTAAGCCCTTGAGAAGGCTATCAACCATAACCTCCGCCAGCACAGTCGGATGAACCAAAGGGAAATCCATCGTGTGGAGCGCAGCAGAAATGACACCATGGACACCGGCCCAGAGAACCTGGGCCAAGGTATCCGCGTCAAAACCGCACAGGAGACCGGCTTCGCAACACCTTGCCACCAATTCCCGGTACTTGAGATAGTTACGACGACTCATGGTATCGTTTTCCAGGAATTCAACGGGTGATCCATAGGTAGTAGGGTTGGTAAAAAAGGCCACCCTATAGTGTTCAGGATTTGCCAAACCGAACGATACATAGACTAGAAGAACTTTGCGCAGTGTTTCCAACAGACCGGCGCCCTCTCCCTCAATGCGTTGAATTGTCAGATACATTTCCGCAAAAAACTCTTCACAAAGACAGTACAACAGATCATCCTTGTCTTTGAAGTAGAGATAAATGGTCGTTGGCGAGTAGCCGATCCGTCGTGCCAGCTTGCGCATGGAAAAATTCCCATAGCCATCGGAGGAAAACACCTCACGTGCAACCTCGAGAATGGCGCGCCGGAACTCCTCTTTATCCCTGTGTTTTTTTTCAACCACATAACCAACTTAACACCGTTAATTTATCGCTAGGGCAGACTACTAAAACTTTATTGCAGAGTCAAGATGATATTTCGAGTTTTTTCGGAAACAGGAGATCTAATTCGTCGTGTACTCGTATTGAACTTCCCGAAAACCTGTACCAGCAAGAACCAAGAACATAGACTTGTTGAATTCCATTTCATGGCAGTCACATGAATTCAGATCTGAATATGAAATACCAGACTGATAACAAGAGAAATGAAACCTTCTGTTGCGGGATACCGCCAATGGTTTAAAAGGATCATCGAACAGATGACTGTCATATTATAAACAATTCACTCAAAAGCATGGTCAGGACACCTCACCGGTGCCATAACACCATCAAATCAACAATTGATTTTTTCTCTTATTTGATACATGAATATAGCAATATCTTACCACGTGAACGCATCACAGAAGGTAACCATGAAATCTCCCAATCCGCTCCAATTCCTCGACATGGAAGAAATCAAAAAACTGCTTGAAGCTTATTTCAAGCTGCACGGTATCATTTCTGCAATTCTGGACCCCGATGGCAATATCATCGTTGCAGTTGGCTGGCAGGATATCTGCACCCGCTTCCATCGCATGAATCCAATATCCCGTGCCCGCTGCCAGGAAAGCGATTTATCCATAAATTCCCGATTACATACGTGTGGGAAAGACTTCCTGGAATACAAATGCAGAAACGGTCTCTGGGATGTTGCCCTGCCTATTTTCGTCGAAGGGGAACATGTGGCAACATTTTTCACTGGGCAATTTTTTTATGAAGACGACTTACCCGACCGGGAGAAGTTCCATGCTCAGGCGGTAGAACTCGATTTCAACGAAAAGGACTATCTTTCGGCCCTCGACCGGGTTCCGGTTTTCAGTCGAGCACAGATCAGGACAGCCATAGATTATTACCGAAGCCTGATCACCCTCATAACCGATGCAGGTCGTAATAACCTGAAACTTTCTCTGGGATTGAAAGAATATTCGCGAATGAGAGGATCGTTACGCGAAAGCGAAGCTACTCTCAGTACAATTACTGACGCTGCTCGTGATGCAATCATCATGATTGACAACGAAGGAAAAATAACATTCTGGAACCCCGCTGCAGAAGTTATCCTCAGATGGCAGGAATCGGAAGTCATGGGTCGAGATCTCCACCAGATGCTCGCACCAGACTGCTTTAACGCTGCATATAGCAAGGGAATGGCCCATTTCAGGGACTCCGGCCAAGGTGATGCCATAGGCAGGACAGTCGAACTGCGCGCATGCAGAAAAGATGGTTCTGAAATCCCGATAGAACTGTCACTTTCCTCCGTTCAGCGTAATAACCAATGGCATGCAGTGGGTATCATCAGGGACATCAGCAAACGCAAAGCCTACGAACAGAAGCGGAAACTGACAAGCTTCGTATTTGACAACATTTCGGACAGCATAGAATGGATTTCACCCGAAGGGCGCTTTCTGGATGTCAATGAAGCCATGTGTAAAACTCTCAGCTATTCCCGTAAAGAGATGCTCTCTCTAAATGTTTCCGACATCGATCCGAACGTGTCCGACTCCGCTTGGCCCGCCATCTGGGAAAACATAAAAAGACTCAAACAACGTCGATTCGAATCGACTCACAAAGACAAGAAAGGCCGGACCTTTCCGGTAGAAATATATTCCAATTTCATCAGCTATGATGACACCGAGTTTCTTTGCGCGATCGTCCGTGACATCTCCGAACGAAAGGAAGCTGAAGAAGCACTTCAGGCAAGTGAAGACCGATACCGGATTTTCACAGCCATCACCTCGGATTATGTCTTCAAATGCTCACGTCAGGGAGCAGATCCCTTCTGCATCCAGTGGATTGCAGGACCCGTCAAGGCAATAACTGGCTATTCGGAGGAAGAGATTTTTACAATGGGCTGCTGGAGACACATCATTCATCCCGATGATGCCCAGCGGATCATCACCCAACTTATGCAGCTAAAACCTGGCCAGAAACAAACTTTACAATTCAGAATCATAACAAGATCCGGCGAGATTTGCTGGATACGTGAATCGTCCTACTGTGAAGCCGGAAAAAGTCCGGAAGAATTGATTCTTTATGGCTGCTCGCAGGATGTCACAAAACAGGAGATGCTGCAGGAACAGCTTCTCAAAAACCAAAAACTCGAATCACTGGGAGTTCTTGCCGGAGGCATTGCCCACGACTTCAACAATCTCCTGACCGGAATCATGGGAAATATCTCTTTTGCCCGCATGTTTCTCGACAATTCACACAAGGCCTGCAAACCACTGGGAGCAGCAGAAAAAGCTTCCGAGCGGGCAGCTGAACTTGCGCAGCAACTCCTTACGTTCGCAAAAGGTGGCTCTCCAATCAAGAAAAGGACTTCTCTTCGCCCCTTGGTTGAAGAATGTCTTTCCCTTATTCTGCGCGGAACTACTGTGATTGCTGTTGTGGAGATAGCTGAATCACTTGATATTGTGGAGGCAGATGAAGGACAACTGGGACAGGTATTCAACAACATCATCATCAATGCAGTGCAGGCAATGCCGCAAGGCGGAACCATCCACGTAAAAACAGAAAACCTCATCTTTA
>JAQUHM010000339.1 GCA_028683595.1 Geobacteraceae bacterium
CCTGAATTTCATCGAGACGGCTATTGAAGCCGATCACATGGTGATGATATCTCTGGCGGCTGCCGTGATTTCGGAGAACGCGGACACTGTCAGCAAGTTCATCTGATTCAAGCGTCACCATACCTCCATCACCATAGCAACCGAGGTTTTTACTGGGAAAGAAGCTGAAACAGCCGAAAGATCCGATGGAGCCGGTCTTTCTGGTGCCAAGGATTGTGGCTCCGAATGATTGCGCACAATCTTCAACCAGTAACAGTGAATGTTTATCACAAACAGCAGATATTGCGGCCATATCTGCCGGCTGCCCAAACAGGTGAACAGGAAGAACAGCACGTGTTGCGGGGGTAATGGCCGCCTCAATTTTTTCCGGGTTGATATTGAATGTTTGCGGATCGATATCGACAAAAACGGGAGTGGCACCGACATATCGAATCGCTTCAGCTGTTGCGATAAAGGTGAACGGTGATGTTATCACCTCATCACCCGGGCCAATTCCGGCAGCAACGAGCGCCAGATGCAGGGCATCGGTGCCTGAGGCAACGGTTACAGCATGCCGTACACCAAGATACGCCGCAGCCTCTGTCTCGAACGCAGTGACATTCGGTCCAAGGATAAACTGGCATTTTTCAAGTACTTCTCGGATACCGCTATCAATTTCATCCTGTAACTGGCGGTACTGCAGATTCAGGTCAACCATTGGGATCATAGAAAACACCTGGTAAAAAAGGATTTATTGTAAATGTTTCAAGGGTAGAGATTCAAAACTGACGGATTGAGCTATACGTTTGGGTTTTATCCAATCATTGCAGGTCTGGAACCATCAATACTCTGCATGAGGTAGATCGGTTGCAAGATGATGAAAGCTCACCTCACGAAACTTTTTTGAGAGTAAGAAGAGATATAAGCTTCATGTAAATCAGCAGATGGCTCAAAGCAACAAATACTCAATAGCATGCTACAGCTTCTTGTTTATCAGCAGGGCGGTTTCCAGTGCTCTTCTTCCATCTTCTCCCGTTACAACAGGCTCCGTGCGACCGGCTACCGATGCCAGAAAAGATTCAATTTCAGTTTTCAAGACATCACCCTGAGCCAGTTCACGCTGATCAATAGCAACATTTGGAATGCCGGGAAACATCTCTCCGTCGCCTTTGCGGAATATCGCAACTTTCTTGTTCTGAAAATCGAGGGTTATGTAGGCATCAGATTGAAAAATCCGCATCCTTCGTTCACTCTTGAGACTGATCCGGCTTGCCGTTACGTTGGCTACGCAACCGTTTTCAAACTGGATGCGAGCGTTTGCAATATCCTCTTCCTCGGTAAATACCGGTGCACCGATGGAATCAATCCTTTTGATAGGGGACTTGATCAGGTGCTGGATAATGTCGATATCATGAATCATAAGATCAAGCACAACATTGACATCGGTCCCACGGGTTTTAAAAGGGGCAATCCGGATGGATTCGATGAATCTCGGTTCTGTCAGAATACCCTCGAGCGCCATAACAACGGGATTAAAGCGCTCCAAGTGGCCTACCTGAAGCACCGCTCCGGTTTCATGTGCAATGCGAATAAGTTCATCTGCCTCTTCCAGTGTCGTGGTAATCGGCTTCTCAAGCAGGATACTCGTCCCCTTGAGAAGAAAGTCCCTTGCAACATCAAAATGACACTGCGTCGGAACTGAAATGCTGACAGCGTCCACCATCCCCAATATGTCTTTATGATTCGAGTAAGCCTTTGTTCCCAAACGAACGGCCACCGACTCGGCCCGCTCACGATCAAGGTCCACTACTGCTACCAGTTCGGATGTCGGAAGCACGGCATACTTTTCAGCATGGAAGCCGCCAAGATAGCCAACTCCGACAACGGCAGTCCGTATCTTTTTGTTTATCGACATAGGCCCCTTTCCGATTTCTCTGCAAAAGCGGTGAAACGTTCAATTTCAGGCGATGAGGGAATCTCACTGCGGACCTTTCGCAGAGATTCTTCCAGAAGCAACCCTGAGCGGATGATAATCCTGTATGCTTTCTTGATATTTGAAATGATCTCCGGTGAAAAACCACGACGTTTCAGACCAACAGTATTGAGACCTGCCGATGTAGCACGGTTCCCGCTTGCCACCGTAAAGGGAAGAACATCCTGTCCAACCATTGCACCACCCGACAACATGGCACTTTCTCCTACCCGGGTAAACTGATGCACGGCAGAAAGTCCCCCAAGGATGGCAAAATCTTCCACCGTCACATGGCCGGCAAGCGTGGAACCATTGGCCATAATTACGTGGTTTCCGATATGACAGTCGTTGGCAACATGGCAGTACGCCATAAACAGGTTATTATTGCCGATTGTTGTTTCACCATCTCCGGTGACCGTTCCCAGATGAATGGTCGCAAACTCCCGGATAGTGTTGCCATTGCCAATTTTCAGGTAGGTTTCTTCACCTTTGTACTTCAGGTCTTGTGGAATTGCCCCAACAGACGTCAAGTGAAAAATCTGGTTATTCTCTCCAATTTCGGTCCAGCCATCAATCACCGAACTGGCGCCGACCTTGGTACCACAGCCAATTTTTACATGTTCTCCAATAACTGCAAAGGGGCCGACTTCAACATCGACACCAAGTACCGCTCCCGGATGCACAATGGCGGTAGGGTGTATCATCTGTATCTCCAATCACCGTTTGCAACGGCAAAGCTTTCCAAACATCACCTCTGACTGAGGCAACTCTCAGGACAAACCGGGTCGTGGCATCACCTTTTGCAATTCAGCGACAGATAATCTCGTTGTCGCACTACTCGCCCGCCGCAAATGTCGCTTTCAAATCAGCATCGGCCACCAGTTTGTCCTCTACATAGGCCTTACCATGAAAAGCCCATATTCCCCGACGGTTCAGCGTTGTCTCCATTTCCAAACGGAGCACATCACCGGGAACAACCGGTTTTCTGAAACGAGCATTGTCTATTGCGAGAAAATAGGTAACTTTTTTTCGTACCTCATCGCTTGAGGAAAGGTAGGCCAGAATCCCTGCCACCTGCGCCATTGATTCTATAATCAGAACACCCGGCATGACAGGGTGACCGGGAAAATGTCCCTGAAAAAACGGCTCGTTGATTGTCACATTCTTGATCCCGACAATACGCTTGCCGGGATCCATCTCAAGGATTCTGTCAACCATCAGGAATGGGTAGCGATGCGGCAATATTTTTACAATTTCTTGCAAATCAAGCATTCTTTATCCTCCAATAAAATAGCATCAATTCTTTTCGTCCAGTTTTGCCTCCAGTTCCAGAATCCTCTTTTCCAGAGAATTGAGAACCTTTCGCATTTCCGGTAATTTCGGAAAAATGGAGGCCGACTTGAGCCATTCTTTATGAGGGAATGCAGGATATCCACTAAGAATCCTGCCGGAGGGTATGCTGTTATGCACACCGGATTTAGCTCCCACCATGACATTGTCACCAATTTCCAGATGACCGACAATCCCTACCTGGCCACCAATCGTTACGTGTTCACCCAGCTTGGTACTCCCTGAAATACCTGTCTGGGAAACAATGATACAGTTTTCTCCGATCACACAGTTATGAGCGATCTGCACAAGATTATCAATCTTGGTGCCCCGACGAATGAGAGTCAGTCCCAATGCCGCACGATCAATCGTGGTGGAAGCCCCGATCTCGACATCATCCTCGATAACGACGATTCCAATCTGTGGTATTTTCTGATAGGCCTTTCCGTCAGGAGCATATCCGAAGCCGTCACTACCGATTACGGTACCGCTATGAATGATAACGCGGCTTCCGATACGGCAGCCCTCACGCACGGTAACATTGGCATGGAGGATGGTTTCATCTCCCACCTCAACACCCTCATACAAGACCACTCCGGGATGGAGAACAACGCGTTTGCCAAGCTTGACACCCTCTCCAACATAAGCACCAGGATAAACGGTGACTCCGTCTCCGAGTGAAGCAGTCTCGGCAACGAAAGCCCCTTCCATGACTCCTTTGGGATCTATCGGTTTGACATGAAAAAGAGAGAGAAGTTTTGCAAAGGCAAGATACGGGTTCTTCACTTCAATAACATTACGGTTGAATCTTTCTGCACCCGGTGGCACGATGACAGCCGTGGCTCGCGTGGTTGCAACCTTTCCTGCATATTTGGGATTGGCAAGGAATGTTATCTGGCCTTCCATTGCTTCGTCCAGTGTACCCAGGCTCGACACAACAGCACTGTCATCTCAGATCGGA
>JAQUHM010000038.1 GCA_028683595.1 Geobacteraceae bacterium
TGATGCTTGCTGCATGGTGCACACCGGCAGTAACGACCGATTCATACACCGAGGCAACGATCTCAAGGGTTTTCGGGTCCGAGCCGGAGACAACCTTCGTAATCTTGGTAAAGGTATGTTCCTTATCCCCGGGGTTGATCCGCTCGGGGCTGTAACCAACGGTAAAGTCTCGGCCGAAGGTGAGGCCGGAGACCCGCTCGAGAACAGGGACGCAGTCTTCTTCTGTGGCACCAGGATAGACGGTGGACTCATAGACAACAATGTCACCTTTCTTGAGTGCCTTGGCTACTGTCTCCGAAGCCTTCAGCAGAATCGAAAGGTCCGGACGCTTGGCGTCATCTACCGGAGTCGGCACAGCAATAATGTGGAAATCAGCTTTGCGCAACTCGTCGATGGAATTGGTGAAGAGGAGATCTGTCTCGGTCAGTTCCTCGGAGGAAACTTCGCCGGTCCTGTCATGGCCTTCTTGCAACTCACGGATCCGTTCCGCGTTTACGTCAAAGCCGATGGTTCTATTTATTTTGCCAAATGCCACCGCCACGGGGAGTCCCACGTAGCCGAGGCCGATAACGGATATTTTGAGATTCATTCAGCTACTCCAGGGTGAAATAGTGAGACGTTAGATGTGAGATGTAAGACGTTAAAAGTGAAACAAAAAAAGTGAGAAGTAAGACGTGAGACGTTTAAATCTGGTCTCTTTACTTCTAGTCTTGTCTTTACTTTGGTGTCTTTTTCCTCAGGCTCGTTATAAGTCCATTTAAAAGTGCAAATACCTGATTGAAGGGGACAGGCACCTTTTAGAAAACCAGGATCCAATGATTAGGATCGGGGAGCTAGGTTAAAGGAGCGAGGAAAAACCAGAAACCTTTTGCCAACATCCTGGTGAATTATTTCCTGGTGAAACCGCGCTTGGTTTTTATGAGTCCTCCAAGCATATTCGATATTTCAGTTGCGTTCTTTACCCAGCTATTACCTTTTTCCTGAGAAATATAGTCGATATCCATTCCAATATATATTTGGGTTCTTAATTCGGCGCATGAGCCTTTTGCGTAGGAGAGGAAGGAAATACATTCCTTTTGCGAAGTCCTTTCAAATCCTTCAGCAATGTTACTTGGCACCGAAAGTCCCGAGCGTGTGATCTGATCGCGGAAACCATAGTCCTTGAGGTCTTTCAATTCACGGTAGATGTCAACACTCAGTTTCCGAGACCGTTTCCAGACTTCAAGATCCTCAAATCCCATTCCGGCCATAATTCCCCTTGCTCTCGCTCCTTTATCCTTTATCCCCGAACCTCGAACCTTTATCCCCGCTCTTTTTACCTCTTTCCTTTGTCCTCGAACCTCTCCCGTCTCCCATCTTACGTCATACCTCTAACCGTTTTCAGCGCCAAATTATAACGAAACTGCCCAGTAAACAAAACGATTCTAATATTAGATGTCTCGAATAAATACTAATAAATAAAATTGGTGATACTGTTTCTATTGTGAAACGATGTAGCAATTATGGGGCCAATATCTTGATGCAGTGAGCTGTCAATCGTGAAAGGTGCGAAGGAGCCTTTTTTAGGTGGTTTGTCGGTTTCTTTGCATTAAGGGCTGAAATTCCACGAGAAGATGAGAAGTCAAAATTTTGACAAACGTCATTGGGCAAACGAGGGACCGGGTCTAGGGTCTCGAGTCTAGGGTCTGGGGTCTGGGGATTGGTAATACCTGTCCTTTACCTTTTGACTCTTTCCTTTATCGTTCGTTGTAATCCCCTTAGCATTTTTCCTAATCGGTCGGTTTTTTCCAAGGCAAGTTCAGTTTCTGATGCCTGTATGTATCTAAGCCGCTCCATTATGTGGAAATACGTTTCAACCTCAGCCAAAGAGCCTAAAGATATTGAGATGAATTGAAGAAACTCTTTGCTGGATTTCCTTGCATGGCCTTCCGCGATATTAGCCGGAACGGAAACAGCAGCTCTCTGCAATTGACTTGTTAATCCGTAACATTCCGACTTTGGAAGTTTTTCCCCAAAAGCGTAGGCCAGTTGCACCAAGTCAATACCCTTTTGCCAAACTTCCAAGTCCCTATAGCTGCTGATCTGCGGTTTCTCCATTCCCCAGCCTCCAGCCTCTAGCCCCCGTATCTCTTTCCCCTGCTATGCAAAAGAGCACTTCTTCTCACCAACTCTCGTTGCCACCGGTCCCGCAAGAAGCGCCGCCAACCCATCCGCACCCACATGACTTTCCACTTCCCGCAATCCCCTTTGCAGCCAGCTTGCCAGTCCCCGGGAGGCGTGGGCGTCGCTGCCGAGGTAGTCGTAGAAGCCGTTCTGGAGATTTTTGATGGCGGTTTTCCTGACCCGTTCTCCGTAGATGCCGGCAAAGCTTCCCAGGTTTCCCTGGAAGTGGCAACCCATTGACCTGAGCAGAGAGCTCAGGTCAGGCGCGAGGTTCGAGGTTTGAGGTTCGAGGTTCAACCCATAACCACGGGTTGTGAACCTGGCGTTGGCGAACCTGATGACTGAGCCGAGGATGGAGCTGGCGGCACTCGGGGATTTCTTCTCGGTGGTCAGCAGTGCGCAGCGTTCCGGGTGGGCGAAGAGCGGGGTGTAGCCGCTCAGGCTTACTTGATAGGCGATGGAGCTGAGGAGCGAGGGGCTGGCCTGGAGGGGGGCTTCCATGAGTATCATGTTCGAGTTCCCGAGAGGGAGTGGGTCGTCCAGACGCGCGGGAAGGAATTCGTCGCAGTAGTACTCGCTCCCAGCGAAAACACGCAGCGGGATGCCGGCCTTGTCCATGGCTTCCTGCAGTTCCAGGGTCGCCTGGCGGATACGGACCGGCGAGGCTTCGTAGGCACCGGAGATGGAATGCGGGGTGCAGTGGACTTCGGAGAAGCCGGACTCAACGAGGACCTCGGCAATGGCCAGCGACTCGGGGAGGTCCTTGGCGCCGTCGTCGAGACCGGGCAGGATGTGGCAATGCCAGTCAGAGCGGTTTTGAGTGTTGAGTGTTGAGTTTTGAGGTATCGTCATTTTTGTTGGTAAAAACCGCCAAACCTTTTTTTGCCACGGATGGACACGGATGAAAAACAAAATCTTAGTAAGGTTCTAAACCTTGTGCTTTAAAGCTCTTATCTGTGAAAATCTGTGTGTATCTGTGGCAAAATGCTTTTCAAGTCTTTGAACCTTATTCTAGCCACAGATGAACACGGATGAAAAACAAAACCTAAAAAGTTATAACGGTGTAAAGCTTTTATTATTAAAGACCTTATCCGGGAAAATCTATGGAAAATGCTTATTGCTCATCTAATTTTGAAGGTGACTCAAACCACCATTCTTTTGTACTCAACCTTCTCTTTTCCAAAATTAAGAAGAAACCCGAGTTTAAGCCCTGTTCCTCTCAGGTAATTCAGTAATTGTGCCTCGTGAATTTTTGCAAGCGATTCCTGAGCTTTAAGTTCCAAGATAATTTCCTCGTTAACTACAATGTCTGCGTTATTCAATCCGACTTCTTCACCCTTGTATGAGACGGTAATTGTTTTCTGCTCATCGGCCTGCAAGCCTCGGGAAAGAAGCTCTTTGGTAAGCGCTTTCTGGTACACGTTTTCGAGAAAACCTGAACCGAGAATGTTGTGTACTTCAAAGGCAGCAGCCAGAATTTGAAAGCTTGTTTCTTTCAAAAGAAATTCTGACGTTACGCAGTTTTCCATGTCGGTATTTGCCCCTATAGGACGGCTTTGGATAGGAGAAGCTTTTAATATCTTGGTTAGGGTTCTAAACCTTGTGCTTTAAAGTTCTTATCTGTGAAAATCTGTGTGTATCTGTGACAAAATGCTTTTTTGTCTTTATAAGATCCTTATCGTGGCCAAAACTGCTTTTACACCTTTTCTATTTTTTTAGGAACTTATCCCGAATATTCCGGAAAATTCCGGTTACAAAACCGGCTGTAGTTTCGGCCGGTTTTTCGCTTTGATATCCATAGCCATAGTAACCATAACCGTAATAACCGTACTTGCCGCCATAATAGCCGTAGCCGTACCCTTCGCGGCCTTTGCCGGATTTGTCGTTGATGATCATGCCGGCTACCGGGGCGCCTACGCTGAGCAGGGTTTCGCGCATCTGGCGGGCTGCTTTGACCGGGACCCTGCCTGCTTCGACAACCACCATGACCAGGTCGGAGATGGCGGTGAGGAGCGGTGCGTCGGTTACTGCCAGGACCGGCGGTGCGTCGATGAGGACCGTGTCGTACCTGGTGCGGAGTTCCGCTACCAGATCGGCCATTTCCCGTGAGCCGAGGAGTTCGGCAGGGTTGGGCGGTGTGACGCCGGCACTGATGAAGTGCAGGTTCGGGATCGGGGTATGCTTTATTACCTGCTCGAGGGTCAGGTCACCGGCCAGCAGGTTGGTGAGTCCCGGTTCTTTGGTCAGGGCGAATTTTTCATGGAGGGTGGAGCGCCGCAGGTCGCAGTCAACCACCACCGTCCTGGCGCCGGTCTGGGAGAGGATGCAGGCGAGGTTGGAGCTGACGGTACTCTTGCCTTCGCCGGGGAAGGTACTGGTGATCAGCAGTACCTGTTTCTTCTTGCTGACTGCGGAGAAGTGGAGACCGGTGCGCAGGGCCCGGAAGGCCTCGGAGATGGTGGATTTCGGGTCCGAGTGGGCGAGGAGCGCGGTCTTTCTTTGATCGGTTTTCTCTTCGCCTTCTTTCCCTTCACCGCTGTCGATGCAGGGAATCATGGCCAGCAGCGGCCACTTCAGTTCGCGCTTGGCACCGTCCACGTCTTTGATGGTGTCGTCCAGGTATTCTTGGAAAAATGCTAAGCTTACCCCGAGCATGCAACCTATTATCAGACCAAGTAAAAGGTTTTTGCGTTTATTCGGTTTAATTGGAGCATCAGGGGTGATTGCCGGGTCAACGATGCTGATGTTACTGATAGCGGATGCGCGAGCGATGCGTGACTCTTCATGCTTCTGCAGCAGGAAGGTGTAGATGTCGGCATTGACCTTGGTGACGCGGGTCAGCTTGGCCAGGTCCCGCTCTGCCTCGGGAAGTGCCTTGAGGACCCCTTCGTAGCGGCCGAGCTCGGTATTTATGTCCGCTTCCTGGTTGGCAAGAGTGATCAGTTCGTTCTGGTAGGTGGACTTGATCTTCTGGTGCAGTTCGTCGATTTTGCTCTGTACCGCCCTGACCGCCGGGTGGTTTTCCGTGGCCTGGGTGAGGAGGCCACGTTTTTCCACTTCCAGTTCCGCCAGTTTGCCGGCCATGGCGCCGATCAACGAGTCGGATATGGTGCCGGAAGGGGAATAGGTTTTGCCATGGCGCATGGCGTCTTGCAGTGAGGCAAGGGCGAATTCGGTCTGTTTCTTCTGCAGGGTGACCGCTGTGCGCTGTTTTTCGGTGTCCGAGAGCCTGGTGATAAGCTGCTGGGCGGTGGCGTCCAGCTGGACCACGCCGCTGCTGCTCTTGTAGGTCTGGAGGTTTTTTTCCGCAGTGTCGAGGGTGCCGCGCAGGTCTTTCAGCTGGTCTTCCACAAAGCCGACGGTGCGATTGGCCTCTTCGGTCTTGAAGCCGACGCTCTGGTCAAGGTAGACGCGGACCAGGGTGTTCACCACGTCGCTGGCCTGCTTCGGGTTGGTATCGGTATAGGTGACCGAGATGATGCTGGTCTTTTTCCCCACCTCGGAGGCATCAATTTTATTGCGGAGCGCGGCTACGGTGGCGTTGAAGGTGCTGATCTGCAGGCCGAAGGTGTCGCCCTTTTCTCCCGTGAGGTTGGTCAGCAGCAGAGTGAGCCCCTTGCAGCGCAGCAGTTGGTCGCTGTGGCCCGTGCCGACCAGGGTCTTGTCCTGGTCGTATACCGTGTAGCCGCCATTGCCGGTGAGCTCCACAGTGTAGGAGGGATTTTCAGCGTTGGAGATGAATTCCAGGATGCGGAAGGTGACGTTGTCGGGCCGGTCGATGATGCGCCAGTTCAGGTGCAGCTGCTCCACGACCTTTTCAGCGTTGGTGCGGGACTTGAGGATCTCCAACTCGGCGTCCACCGGGTTGGAGCTGCCCAGTGCCAGCATATCCATTAGTTCTGAATTACCGCCCTTTTCATCCTTTACGTGCAAGGTGGCGGAGGCCTGGTACACCGGTTTCATGATGAAGGTGTAAATGGCTACGCCGATGAATACCGTCAGGAAGGCGATGACAAAGACCCTGCGGCGGCGGTAGATGACGTTCAGGTAGTCCTGGAGGTGGACTTCCTCCATCGGGTTCGGTTCGTAGGGCGGCATGTTTTGGGAATCGTTCATTGCTCTTCCAATATCGTAAAATGTTTTAGTTAGCGGTGAATATGTCCTTACAATGCGGATTAGGGATTCAGGATTGAGGATTGAGGATCGAGGATTAAGGATCGAGGATTAAGGATCGAGGATTAAGGATCGAGGATCGAGGATTAAGGATTAAGTTATACTCCGTACCCCGCTCCTTTTTCCTCTTTCCTCGTACCTCTTTCCTCGTACCTCTTTCCTCGTACCCCGCTCCTTTTTCCTTTTTCCTCTTTCCTCGTACCTCTTTCCTCGTACCTCGTACCCCTGGTTTTTAACTATTTCGACAAGTATTTGATATTAACAAACGGCTGCAGTACTGCGCTGATGGCCTGGAGTGTGGGCAGTATTTCGGCGATTGCGTCGTTCCAACTGCCGATATTGCTGCGCGGCACATAGATGATGTCTCCGGCCATGAGCGGCAACGGTATCGCCTCGCCCCGGAGGATCTTGTCGAAATCGACCACGAGCAGTTCGCCGCGGGTTGGGGAGAACGAACGGATGATGCGAATATGCTTGAAGTCGTAGCCGGTGTCGCGCAGTTCGGCGCTGCCGATTGCCTGTGCCAGGTTGAGGCCGCTCTGCAGCATGACGATCGGGCCCGGTTTCTTGACCGCGCCGAATACGAAGACCTGCTGGTTACGGTTGTCGGGGATGAAAATTGTATCACCGGCCTGGAGCCAGATGTTGTTTTGCGAGCAGCCGTTGACGAGCAGGTCGTAGACATCTACCGGCAGGATTTTGTTGCCACGGTTTACCCTCGCCCCACGCAGGTCGGCGGTGATGTCGAAGCCGTTGCCGAGGGCGATACCCTGGGAAAGGCTCAGGGGCCGGTCCATATAGACAGTGCCCGGGGCCCGGAACTGGCCGAGGAGGTAGAGCGGGTGGCTCTTGTATTCGGCGATTTCCACCACGACCCAGGGGTCTTTCAGGTAGGTGCGGAGTGTTTCCTTGATTTTTGCCTGAGCTTCGGAGACGCTGAGGCTGGCGACATGTACCGGTCCGGCAATGGGCAGCTGGATGGTGCCGTTGCCGTCTACGCGGCTGCCCTGGATCTTGCTGTTGCCACCGGTTGGGGCGACCATGAATTCGGGGCGGCCTTCGATGTTGATGTAGAGGACGTCGTTCGGTCCGATGACATAGTCGGCTGGGGGCGGCGGAGCAATCAGGCACTCGTCGACACTCACTTCCTGTTTTTCCACCACGGCGGAATCGAGCCAGCCGGAGATGGGTTGTACCGTGCCGGCGGGAAGATCCACATAGCCGGCACAACCGCTGAGCAGTGACAGCGAGAAAAAGAGCATCTTGCTGCAAAGAGAGATTCTAATACTTTTCATACTTTTCCTTAGCAAAGGTTGTTAAAACTTTCAAACAATAGCACACGATTTCAGTAGGGTCAATAAAAGCCATTGATGCTACGGGAATATTGTTGTGGGTTTGGAAACAGGATTGATTCAACAGAGTGTTTGTGTAGCAACAGTCGTGCCGATTGGAAGAGCGAGGGTAGATATTTGAATTTAGTAGTGACGGTGTCACTTGGGCGGTACTTGCGTCACTTTTTTGACGGAGGTGGTGTCAACGGAAGCCCCTTTACCGTTCCCATCCAGATACTGCCATTCGAGGCAGGTGGAGGTAGCGCCCATGCTCCAGCCTTTGAAAGATTCAGAGTCGCAGATGCCGGTATCACGGTTGTTGAATACGACGCAGCCGTTTTCGGTTTGACGTTTCCCATTCCAGAAAGAACATGTTGCACAGACCTTATAGGATTTGTCAAATCGTACGATACTCATGCTCAGTAGTCCCTTGTGGTTATTATCATTAGAATTAATATCATTAGTACTGGTTTGTTTAATAGTATTTGTTTGGATTGTCAAGCTTTCTAATGTTCAAAGACTGGACAATGCCGTGAGATTGTTCAGAAAGCGAACAGGAAGCTTTGAAAAGCAGTTTTGAGTTTTGAGTTGGAAACCGGGATGACTACAAAATCTTATTAGCCACGAATGGGCACGAATGAAAATCTTGACCCTGAAAGGCTTTTTAACAGGGATGAAGGGGATGAAAACCTTATTCCGGGTTAGAGGAAAGAAGCTATACTTGATAGCTTTGCAAAAAGTCATTCCCCCTCCCTTGACGGGAGGGGGGCTAGGGGGTGGGTGAAGCTGCAACATGCTGATATATTGGCAACTTACCCCCCCCCTGACCCTCCCCCGCAAGTGGGGAGGGAACTGTTTGGAGAATTTGCGAGACCATCATACTTGAGGTAGCTTTACAGCATGACCTGAACTATTGTCGAATAAGTCAGTCATCCCCGAGTGATTCTATCGGGGATCCATGCATTTATAGTCTGGATTCCCGATTACACCTCGGGAATGACGATTCAAAATCGTGGTGGATAGGTACTTTGTGCTTTTGTCGTTATCCCCTTCATCCCTGTAAAAAATGATTTTCTACGCGTTTTTATCTGTATCCGATTGGTCGGGATGACAAACTACTTCTCACGTCTTTCTTTGTAAGCTTTCAACGCAAAACTGCTTTTCCGCTTGTTGGCTTGAATTTCTTGAGGCAAGCGTCTACCATATGCTCTGGAAATGAAGTGGGCGAAGGGGCTGGGCATGATTCTGAAGGAAACGGTGGCGGCTGAACAGGCCGGGATGCGGTTGGATGATGGTGCGGCGCTGCTGTTCGAGACGTTGTCGAAGACCCGGGTGCGGCGGATTGTCGACCTGGGGGGCTGTACCGTGAATGGTGCCATGGTGCGGGTTGCTTCCCGAACTTTGCGGCAGGGGGACGAGATTGTCCTGGGGGTGATGGAGCCGGGACGGTTCAGGGAGCTTGACTATACCGCCGAGACACTTCTCTATGAAGACGGGGAGGTGGTCGGGGTCTGCAAGCCGGCCGGTTTCAATTCCCAGCGGACACCGTACCAGCTGAAGGGAACCGTGGAGTATGCGGTCGGCGTGTATCTGAAGTGTGCTGCGAGCGGCGAGCCGGTGCGGATCATCCACCGCCTGGACCGCGGGACCTCCGGGGTGATGCTGTTTCCGAAGAATCGCGCAGCCGCGGCCCGGCTGTCGCAGTTGTTGAAGGAGGGGCGGGTGGAGAAGCGCTACCTGGCCCTGGTTAGCGGGTTTCCTCCGGCAGGCGAGTGGCTGGTGGACCAGCCCATTGCAAAAGTAGGTTCGGCGCGCTACGGGGTGGCCAGGCCGGGCAAGGAGGCGCAGACCGGCTTCACGGTCGTGGCACAGGGGGACGGTGCGGCGCTGGTGGAGGCACGGCCCTTCACCGGTCGAACCCACCAGATCCGGGTGCACCTGGCACACTGCGGTCTGCCTATTGTCGGCGACTCAACCTACGGCGGGGTTGCCGCACCGCGCATGATGCTTCACTGCCGCTCCATGGCCTTCGAAGGTCGGGACGGGCGGGTGATTACCGTCACTGCTGCGCCGGATTTAGACTACCAACAGATTTGCCGGGGCAAAGGCGTTGGTGGTTTTGAGTTTTGAGTTGAAGAAAAAAGAAATAGGTGAGATGTGAGACGTAGTTTTACCTTCCGACCGGCCGTACTTGTGTGCCGAATGAGTTTAGCGAAGTAGTACTTGAGGAATCTTTTTTTGCCACGAATGAAAACCTTAACCCCGAAAGGCGATGTAACAGGGATGAAGGGGATGGAGGGGATAAAACCATTTTTCGGGTTTCTGTAGTATTCTTCATCTATGTTGGTGGATGGGGCGGTAGCTGGTTATGAGGCAAGAACACTATTCGGGGTTTAGAAGATAAACCCTTTTCATTGCTTTTGCCGTTATCCCCTTCATCCCTGTAAAAAATGATTTTCTACGCGTTTTTATCTGTATCCGATTGGTCGGGATGACATACTACTTCTCACGTCTCCCATCTCACGTCTGACTTTTATTTCTTTCAACTCAAAACTGCTTTAACGAAGTTTGAGCCTGGTGAAAATTTTGCCGACCAATTTGTTGAAGGGGTGTTCCCGGGGAAGGGAGGCGATGACCGGGTATTTGCGGGTGCCGAGTCGGGCCAGTTCTTCCTTGATGCTGAGGTTATTCTCGTGGAGCAGTCCGTCGCGGAAGGTGCGGATGGCGTCTTGTCTCCGGCCGGCGAGGAGATAGATCCTGCCGAGATTCAGGTAGTGGGTGGAGTTCCACGGCTCATCCGAAAGAGCGCTTCTGCTGAGGGAAATTGCCTGCGGCAAGTCCTGATTTTCCTTCGCCAAACAGTAGGCCAGGTGAGAGAGGAGCTCGGGACTTTCGTCCAGTTCCGCGGCTGCTTCGAATTGCCTGAGGGCGAGGGCTGTATTGCCTGATGATAGGGCCGAAATGCCGGCTTTTACCAACTGCTGGAACTGGTCTTCCATGGTGTCTTTCCTCTCTTTACGGGCTATGCGTTCAGAATTATCTGTTCGGCACAGGTTTGAAAAACTAAAATTCAGTATTGCTTTTATATCACACCCGTTCACTTCACTCACTCGAGACCGCAGAGGAAAGCGAAAGATGAAAATCGGTTTTGTTGGTTTTAGATTCCCTCTGCGCTCTCTCCGCCTTCGCTAAAGCTACTGCGCACACGTGCGTGCTATGCGCTTGGCCGCCGAAGCCAGGTTATTTGGGCGAAGGTTGCAGAGGCAGGTTTGCGCTTAGTTTTTTGCCGTTAACTCAAAATCCAAAACCAAAAACTAAAAACTGTTTTTTGTTCCGTCGCAAGGCGGCAAAAAACGAACTGAGCAGTCCTGCGCATTCTTCCCCGCGGACCCCGGAGGTGAGGGCGACGCGGTGATTGAGGCGCGCATCGTTCGACAGGTCGTAGAGGGAGCCGGCGGCTCCGGCCTTCGGGTCGTGGCAGCCGAAGACGACCCTTTCCATGCGGGCGAGGATGATTGCGCCCATGCACATGGCACAGGGTTCGAGGGTTACATACAGGGTGGCGCCGAGCAGTCGCCAGTTTTCCGCTTTCTTTGCGGCCCTGCGGATGGCCGTCATCTCAGCGTGGGAGGTGGGGTCAAGGCTTTTCTCACGGAGGTTGTAACCCCGGCCGAGTACCTTGCCGTCCCGGACCACTACTGCACCGATGGGAACTTCGCCAATGGCCCCAGCCTTGTTCGCCTCGCGGATTGCCATGCCCATCCAGTAGTTGTCGTCTTTTTCCTGTTTCATCTGTCCAAGCGGGTCCGGCTGCCGCAATCCTTTTTTCATGAAAATCTGAGCTAAAGTGCTACTATCCGTAATTTTCGGGTGTTTGTCAATTGTTATATATTAGAAAATACTTATCTAGTAAAAAATGCTTTATCTCACGCCCGCTCGCTTCGCTCCCTCGAGGCCGCAGAGGACGCAGAGAAAAGCTGAAAATGTAAAGACGTTTTTAAGTTTATGATTTCCTCTGCGTTCTCTCCGCCTTCGCTTAAGCTACTGCGCACACGTGTGTGCTCTGCGAGAGACAGGTTTATGCTTCCATCCGTGAAAATCCGTGCCTGAGCGTTGAAGCGCTGCCTTCTCCGCCGAAGTAGCATGGTTTCGAAGGCCGGGACGGCGCGCAAATGTGTGTATTCGCGGCTCAGGATGTTTTATAGTTTTTAAATCTTTCAACTCAAAACTTAAAACTCATCACCGATTTTCAAAGGGGGTTTTCATGCGCATTTTCGATATTTCCGTACCCCTTGCCTCCGGCCTGCCGTCCTGGCCGGGTGATCCGTGTCTGCTGCTGGAGCCGGTGCTGCAGCTGGAAAAAGGCGATGGGGCGCGGGTCTCCCGCATCACCCTGGGCGACCATTCCGGTACCCACCTGGATACTCCGGCACATATGCTGGAGAACGGGGCAACCCTGGATGGCATCTCCCTTTCCCGGTTGATGGGCAGGGCCCTGGTGGCGGACCTGCGTGGCTGTGGGGAGATCGGCCTGTCTGAGCTGCAAGGGCTGCCTCTGGCAGGGGAGGAGCGCCTGCTGCTGCGGACCGATAATTCATCGCTTTGGACAAAGCCGGATTTCTGTCCGGACTTCGTTGCGCTGAATCCTGAAGGAGCGGAGTATCTCCTGAGCAAAGGCATTCGGTTGGTGGGCATTGACTATCTCTCCATCGAAAGTTTCAAAGGCGACGGCTCGGTTCACCGGACCCTGCTGGGGAACGATGTCGTAATCTTGGAGGGACTGGACCTGTCGGAGGTTCCTGCCGGCGTTTATGAGTTGGTATGCCTGCCGTTACGGATAGCCGGGGGAGCCGGTGCTCCGGCGAGAGCTGTATTGAGGCAGTTTTGAGTTTTGAGTTATGAGTTGAAAGCAGAGAAAGTTAGACGTGAGATGTTCTTTGTCATTTCGATCAGTCAGGGGGGGAGGTCTTGCCCCTGTTTGAAGAGAAAAACTTCTGTCTAACGCCTTCGCTAACACTTCGGCATACACGTATTTCACGCAAAGTTTCGGCACACAGGTGCCGTCTTCCCAACTCAAAAATGCTTTTAATTCACGCCCGTTCGTTTCACTCACTCGAGACCGCAGAGGACACAGAGAAATGCGAAAGACAAACATCGATTGTAAAGGTTTAGGATTCCCTCTGCGTTCTCTGCGCTCTCTGCGAGAGGCAGGTTTGATGATTGGTTTTTTGTCGTTAAATTCAAAACTCAAAACTGCTTTTCCAGGCAAGGCTGTTATACTTGAATCAGGAATGCAGCAATTTCCCTGCTGAAAGGAGATTAACCATGACACAACCTTCCCGAAAAAGAGGTGTTGAAGAAAAGGGTCAGCGGACTGCTCGGAGTACCGATGTCTATATGTCGGGGGACGGGATGGAGGTTTGCTACTGTACGAAATGCGGAGTGATTAACCGGCAGAAACGCTGGTTCATGGACCCGCTCGAACTTGCCAAGCTGAAAGAGGACCCGGCGGTCGGCACGATTATCTGCCCCGCCTGCCAGAAGATGCAGGACAAGGTCCCTGGAGGTTTCCTGACCTTGACCGGTACGTATCTGACCAAGCATGAAACGGAGATCCTGGAGCTGATCAAGAATACCGAGGCAAAGTCACGGGGCAAAAATCCCCTCGGACGGATCATGGAAATCAAGCAGGAGGGAGATGTCCTTACCATTTTGACCACGGTGGACAAGCTGGCCGAGAAGCTGGGCAAGGAAATCTACAAGGCCCACAAAGGTGAGCTGAATCACCAGTGGAGCCATGGGGCAAATTACGTGAGGGTCTACTGGAAGCGGGACTGAGGTTGTTTCCATCCGGAGTTTCGGATGGAAGCGAGGAAGGAATCCGCAGCTCCTCTGAGGAAACGGGGGCGATCCGAGTGGTCGCCCTTTGCTGTATCTGACGGGGCGAAGTTCCTGCTGAAGGGTTGACTTTTCCGTGCAGAAGTACATGATATGACGTAGATCGAGACGTTTTTCAGAATCAGCGGCACGGTCCGCCGGGTGAGGTTTGGACAGGGATGAACAAGGACTCGTCAGGGATGGGGTGGAAAAGGTTTTCCAGCAGCAAACAGCAGGATTCGCTGGAAATCTTTGCGCGCATGATCGCGCTGATGCCGACACCGGTATATTTCAAGGATATTTCCGGCCGATACCGGGTTTTCAACAGCTCCTTCGAGACGTTCATGGGAATGACCACGGAGCAGCTGCTGGGAAAAAGTTCTCACGACGTCCTGCCGAAGCAGTTAGCCGATCACTTGGTGGTCATGGACAATAAGCTCCTCTGCGGTTCTTCCCCGCGACAGAACTTCCAGGCCAGCTATACGGATATCTTCGGCAAAGAGCGGAGTGTGATAGTCAACAAGACCATCCTCTTCCTCGAGGCGTTTCAGCATGGGATTTTCGGTGTGCTTACCGATGTAACCGAACTGGAGGGTACCCGCAAGGCCCTGGGCGAATCGCAGAAGATCCTCCGCAATATCTTCGAGGCCATTCCTGACCTGCTGTCGGTGTATGACCACGATCTGCGAATCGTCGAGAGCAACTGGCACGGGGGCTATGAGTACGTTCCGGAAGAACTCCGCGCTCAGCGGCCGCACTGCTATGATGCCTATTATCCGGGACAGGGGAAACCCTGCTCTTCCTGCCATGTCCTTGAGGTCTTCCGGACCAATACTTCGGTCCTGAGTGAAAAATACAATGAGCAGATCGGCTACGTTGAATCTCATGCCTTTCCGGTTGCTGACGACTCGGGGAAAACCGTCATGGTGGCGGAATATGTTCGGGACATTTCCGCCCGCAAGCGCGCAGAAATGGCCCTCTGCGAGGCCAGCCAGCGTCTGGAAGCGATCATCGAGGCCTCACCTCTGCCGATTCTCGCCATGGACACAGAAGGGGTCGTGAGGTTGTGGAACCCCGCTGCGGAAAGGGTTTTCGGCTGGAAGGCGCAGGAGGTCCTGAATAAGCCCTATCCCCTTCTGCCCGATCAGCCGGATCGGGAGGAGCAGCAACTTTTTACCCGTCTGAGCCGGGGAGAGATCTTTAACGGGGATGTGGTGACTCGCAGAAGGAAGGATGGCAGCACCCTTTCCATCAGCCGCTATTCTGCGCCCCTGCGTGACTCGTCCGGTCTTGTTATCGGAACCATGGCGGTCCTGGAGGATGTTACCGACCGTACCCGGGCGGAGGCTGAACTGAAAGCCTCTGAAGCAAATTACCGGGCAATTTTCGACAGCACGAACGACGGCATCTTTGTCCTCGATCCGAAACACGGCGCGATCATTGACGTGAACAGGAAAATGTGCGAGATGTACGGCTGCACCAGGGAAGAAGCTGTCTGCCTCGAGGTGGAGCACTTCAGTTCCGGTCGGATCCCCTATACCCAGATCTTTGCCCTGGAATATATTCAGAAGGCGGCAGTGGGGGAAAGCCAGATGTTCGAGTGGCTGGCGCGGAGGATGGACGGCACTCTCTTCTGGGTGGAGGTGAACATCAGAAAGACGATCCTTGGTGGTGTCATTCGTTCCCTGGCGTCGGTGCGCGACATAACGGAACGGAAGAGGGCCGAGGAGGCGCACCGGGAAAGCGAAGAGCGCTTTCGCATGATCTTCGAACAGAATGAAGACCCGGCGATGATCATCTGTCCCGAGACCCTGGAGATCATCGATGTGAATTCCACTCTTATCAGACATTATGGTTTTACCCAGAAGAGACTCTTCAACGAGGGACCGGGGCTTTTCATGTCCCAACCGGAGCGTGACCAAATCAAAGAGGCCCTGGCCGGGATTAGCGAATCCGGGAATGTGCAGATTAATCAGCTCGAGACCCACAACAGGAAATTCGAACGGATCATTGCCTCATTCCGGGCGAAGGTGATCAAGGCACGGGGCGTATCTTACGCCTACTGTACCTTCCGCGATATAACCGAGCGGCTGAGGATCAAGGAAGAGACGAAACAGCTGCAGACCAAGCTTCTGCAGACGAACAAGATGGCGGCCCTGGGGACCCTTTCTTCCGGCATTGCCCATGAAATCAACAACCCGACCAATTTCATTCTCTCCAATGCGCAGATGGTTCATGACGCCTGGAAAGATATCGATCTGGTTCTTGCCGACTACGCCCGGGATCAGGGAGAGTTCGTCCTTGGCGGGTTATCCTTTTCCGAGGCGCGGGAGATCATGCCGAAGTTGCTGAGTGGTATCATCGAAGGGGGACAACGTATCAGGAACATCCTTGCCGGTCTGCGGGAGTTCGTCCGTAAGGAAAAATTACCCCCGGATCAGAAGGTCTCCATCAACCAGGTCCTGGAGAAATCCATCACCATGCTCCAAAACCAGATCAAGAACTACACCTGCCATTTCCACTATGCATCGGACCCGCACGATTCCTGTGTTCGAGGAAGCTTCCAGCAGCTGGAGCAGGTTGTCGTCAACCTGCTCATGAATGCCCTCCAGTCCCTTCCGGACAGGGAGTCCGGGGTCTATGTCTCCCTCTACCGCGAGTTGCCTGAGAACAATGTGGTGATAAAGGTCAGAGACCAGGGGGGCGGCATGCCGCCAGAGACGGTAAAGCGGATATTCGACCCCTTTTTCACCACCAGGCTGGATAGCGGCGGGACAGGTCTTGGCCTTTCGATCTGTTACTCCATTGTCAAGGAACACCATGGAAACATCGAGGTGGAATCAGAGCCCGGTTCGGGTACAAGTGTCTATGTGAAGATTCCGCTTATGAAAAGACCGTTATGAGTTTTAGGTTTTGAGTTTTGAGTTGGGAAAAGTGGAAAAGCAGGGTAAGAAGAGAGAAGTTGTTTGTCTAACATCTCACAGTTCACCCCGGAGGTTTTTATGAATGTTCCCGTGACCGACAGCTCGCCATACGTGCTGCTGGTGGATGATGAGGACCATATCCTTTTTTCATCGGCGACTCTGCTGCGGCGTGCTTCCATCCGGAACGTGAAGGCCCTGTGCGATAGCCGTGAGGTCCTGCCGTTCCTGGCCGGGGAGACCGTGGGTGTGATCGTGCTGGATCTTTTCATGCCGCATGTGTCGGGCAAGGACCTGCTGGTGGAGCTGTGTCGTGATTATCCCCAGGTTCCGGTGATCGTCATGACTGCCGCCCATGATCTGGAGACCGCTGTTGAGTGCATGAAGATGGGGGCCTTCGACTACCTGCTGAAACCGGTGGAGAATGCCCGATTCATCTCAAGCGTTACCAAGGCCCTGCAGATTTTTACCCTCAAAAACCAGATGGCTCTCCTGGAACAGCAACTGTTTACCGGCAGGCTGAAGCATCCCGAGGCCTTTTCCTCCATGATCGGGGTGAGTAAGAAAATGCAGACGGTTTTTCAGTACTGCGAGGTGATCGGTAGTTCCCGTCAGTCGGTTCTGATAACCGGGGACACGGGGACCGGCAAGGAACTCCTGGCTCGTTCGATCCATACCGTAAGCGGTGTGGGCGGGAAGTTCGTACCGGTAAACGTGGCGGGCCTGGACGATAATCTTCTCACCGACGCCCTGTTCGGTCACCGAAAGGGTGCCTTTACCGGGGCTGAAGAGGCGCGGAAAGGACTCATTGAATCTGCGGCCGATGGGACACTGTTCCTGGATGAGATCGGTGACCTGTCAGAAGGGTCACAGGTAAAACTCCTGCGTCTGCTCCAAGAGCATGAGTACTACCCTGTCGGGTCCGATATCCCGAAGAAAAGCACAGCCAGGGTGATTGCTTCCACCAATAAGGATGTTTGTGAAGCCGTGAAAAGGGGTAGTTTTCGTAACGACCTCTATTACCGCATCTGTGCCCATCGCGTTCTTCTTCCGCCACTCCGGGAGCGGCCGGAAGATATTCCCCTGCTGGTGGAGCATTTTCTGAGTGTCGCCGCGCGGCAGCTCGGCAAGCGCCGCCCGAGCCCTTCACCCCAGCTCTTTCCCCTCCTGTGCTCCTATTCTTTTCCCGGTAATGTCCGCGAATTGGAAGCGATGGTTTTCGATGCTGTTGCCCGGCATCGGTCGGGGGTGATGTCCCTGGAGAGCTTCAAGGAGGTAATTATCCGGGAGAGCGCCGCTGCCGGCGGGCCGGAGCAGGAACAGGGCAGAAAGGATTTTCTTGGCGTGCAGTTCTGCGGCACTCTCCCCACTCTG
>JAQUHM010000340.1 GCA_028683595.1 Geobacteraceae bacterium
ATTTCAGCGAGGATTTTTCCGGCTTTACCGGCGGTGGGGATTTTCTGGTCAAAAACCGGGAGGAATGGGTCGCAATTACCCGCCAGGACTTCGACCAGGTCAAGGATCCACTCCGCATCGTACTCAAGGATCTTGCCATCCAGTCACTGGCTGATACGATTGCCGTAGCTACCGGCTTCTTCAACATTCACCTGCCAATCGAAGACCAGATTCTATCACGGGAGACAGCCCGCCTGGTATTGATTTTCCGCAAGGAGTCCTCAGGCTGGAAAATCTCGCACAGCAGCATTTCCATTCCCTACCATCTGGTTCGTGATGGCGAAGTATATCCGATGCAGGAACTGCTGGAGCGCAACAAGTTCCTGGAAGAGCAGATCGCCGAACGGACTCTTCAGCTTTCCAAAACAAACGATGCCCTGCAACAGACGAACGAAAAACTGGCACAAGAGATTGCAGGACACAAGCAGGCGGAAAGATCATTACATGAATCAAATGCGCTCCTGGAAAAAACTTTGGAGAGTCTCAACGTTGCCAAATTGGCAGCTGAAGCAGCCAACACTGCCAAGAGCCAATTCCTGGCCACCATGAGCCATGAAATCCGCACCCCGCTCAACGCCGTGATCGGCTTCAGCAGCTTGGCCAGCACAGCAACCGACCAGACGAAAATTGCCCAGTACCACACAATCATCGAGCAATCGTCACGCACCCTGATGGATCTGGTCAATGACATCCTGGACATGAGCAAGATCGAGGCTGGACGGATGGAGCTTGAAAGTGTCGCTTTCGACCTGCGGCAGCTTACCGGGGGATTGGAAGGACACTATCGTCATCTGGCAGAACAGAAAAAGTTATCATTCAATATGAATGTAGAAGCCAATGTACCCGGCTGGGTACGGGGTGATTCAGTGCGCTTGCGCCAGATCCTCACCAACCTTCTTGTCAATGCCGTTAAGTTTACCGAAAAAGGTGAGGTGTCCTGCACCGTAAGCCGGTCCGACAATATAACGGACGAAAGCATTCGATTGGTCCGTTTCGAAGTGCGCGACACCGGAATTGGTATTCCTGAAACAAGTCGATCCCTGCTTTTTCGGCCATTCCGCCAACTTGATCCGTCTACCACCCGCAAATTCGGCGGCAGCGGTCTTGGCCTGGCCATCGTCAACAACCTGGTTGGAATGATGAAGGGAAGCATGACCGTTGAGAGCAAGGAAGGCGCCGGAAGCTGTTTTGTTGTTGAACTGCCGCTCCAAGCAACCGAGCAGATGACGGCAGGCCTCCTTACGACAGCGAAAGTCATGGCACCAGGCATGGTTCTGGTGATCGAAGATAACGAATTCAATCGTAGGCTGCTGAAGGAAACCCTGACATCATGGGGACACCAGGTATTGCTGGCGGAGAATGGCTGGCAGGCGCTGCAACTCATGGAACAGCAACGTTTCGACCTGGTTCTGCTGGATATTCGCATGCCCGACATTGACGGCATCGAGGTTGCCCGACGTGTCAGAAAGAGAGAGTTCGAACGATCGGAAGCAGCCGTTCCAATCATCGCTATAACCGCCGATGCCGACGCAGCAACCCGTGAAACCTGTCTTTCCGCCGGCATCAACGCTGTCCTGGCAAAACCGGTAATCCCCAAACAGATTGCAAGGGTTATGGCCGCGCACTGCGAAAATCTGATAGAGGCAACACCGGCAAACAAACTGCAGCTGAATGCACAAACCTGCAGCGACCTGGGCACAAATCCTGAACGGGCCCGTCAGTATAGAGAGATACTGCGGCAGGATATTGAAGATGAGCTGCGCTGTCTGCTGACCGCCTTTAAGTGCGACGACCGCAACGAACTTGGCCGGGCCGCCCACACCCTGAAAGGCTTGTACGGACATCTTGCAAACCGGGAACCGGCCGAACTGGCTGCCTGGCTGCAGCAGAACGCCACATCCGCCCGACCCGAGCAATTGCACCAGATGATAGAGCAGCTGCGAGCAACCGGTAACTACAGTGCGGCACAGGAACCGAGGAAGGACACCCAATGATAAGCGACGCACGGATACTTGTAATTGACGACAAGCAAAGCTTTTGTTTTCTTATCAAGGGCTACTTGGACGATTCCGGATACCAGGCAACCTGTGTTGCCTCAGGGGCAGCAGCCCTGGCGGAACTGGAACGCAGCCGCTATGACCTGATTCTATCTGACATGATCATGCCGGAAATGGATGGGCTCGCATTGCTGCGCGAGGTGCGCAAGCGCCATCAGCAATTACCCTTTATCCTGGTTACCGGCCACGGAAGTGTTGAAAGCGCCGTTGCAGCCATGAAAGAAGGGGCAAATGACTACCTGCTGAAGCCTCTCAACAGGGAAGAATTGCTTCTGGTAATGGAACGGCAACTGGATCATGCCCGACTGCGGGTCAGTTACGACAGGATGCTGGATACCGAGCGTAAAAAGTTTAGCTTTCAGAACATTAGCAGCAACTCTGCGGTCATGGGTGCTACACTTGCCGCAGGACGGCAAGTCGCCTCCTCATCCCGCACCACCGTCGCCATATATGGCGAAAGCGGTGTAGGTAAAGAGGTCATGGCCCGAGCCATCCACGTTGCCTCCGGGAAAAATATGACCAGTTTTGTAGCGGTCAACTGCGCAGCAATACCTGAAACACTACTGGAAAGCGAACTGTTCGGCCATGTAAAAGGGGCATTCACCGGCGCCGACCGCGAACGTGAAGGAAAGTGCAGCAAGGCCCACGGTGGTACCCTCTTCCTGGACGAGATCGGTGACATGCCGCTGTCGCTCCAGCCAAAGCTGCTGCGATTGCTTGAGGAACGGGTCTATGAAAAGGTCGGCTCCGACAGACAGGTCACCGCTGACTTCCGAATCATCGCTGCAACCCACCGGAACCTGGATGAATGCTGCAACCAGGGAACCTTCCGTCGGGACCTCTATCATCGCCTGAATATCTTCCCCATTACCATCCCGCCCCTGCGCGAACGACGTGAGGATATTCCGCAGCTTGCCGAACTTTTCCTCGACAGCTTCCGGCAGCACCAAGGCAAGCAACTGCCGGGCCTTTCCAAAGCGGCCCTTGACCTGATGATTACCCATGACTGGCCCGGCAATGTACGGGAACTGCGCAACCTGCTGGAATATGCCACTATCGTTACCAACGGCGACCTGATCCAACCGGAACATCTGAGGCTGCAGCAGACTGGCTGCAGTCAGGAAGAAGCGCCCAAAGACAGGATCTCCCTCCATGTCAACTTCTCCCCCGAAGAGTTCTCGCTTGACGCAGTCAGCAAACAGGTGATTGAGTGGGCCCTGGAGAAATGTGACAACAATAAATCCTCTGCCGCACGGCTGTTGAAAGCTTCCCGCAAAATTTTCTACTGACGCTTCTGTTCCACCCTCAGACCAACCACTTGTCCAACAACGGACACCTTGTCCCGCTAGGGACACTCTTCCAGTACTGCATCGCTGCAACATATTGCAATCGCGTACCACTCATAGTTGGCGCGGAATTAGCGATATATCCTTGTAATCCTCACACTTCAGGACAGAACTGTCCGTTTCGGGACAGATATTTATCGACCTTTAAAAAAGCCCTTTATCGGCAGTACAATTTGATCTCACTGGCGGTCTGTGCATACATTTTGATTAAGGATTGGCAAGTTATGTCGATACGTTATAGAGACGCAAAGTTTATTATCACAACACATTTCGGCTGACGGAGTCTTTTTTATTCCCTAGCACAAAAAGAACTCTTCAATCACGGGTTTTATCAAGTTCAGATTGGGTGAAAATGAAAAACATAGAAACTAAAGGAGGATTTATGGGTAACGAAGAATCAAAAAAAATCGAAATTCTGGCAAGTGATGATCTGAAATTGGTCCGCGATAGCAATGATGTCCTATTGGTCCGTGGCGTGAGCCGGCGAGACTTCATGAAATATTCCGTCGGCACGCTTGCCTGCCTCTACCTGGGCACCTTAAATACCGGCTGCGGCAGTTCAGCCGGCATTCGGGCCACCACCTACCCGATTGATTCCACGGTCGTTACTACGACGAGTCGGGTCCTGTCATTTACTATGCCGACTCCACCAACCGGTCCAAACTCGGGAACGGGACTCTACCTGTCCGAACTTCACCTGGTTGATCAGTACAGCAATTATGGTTACGGTGATTGGCAGTACAGCGCTGAGGGCCTCCCAATTATACTGCGGA
>JAQUHM010000341.1 GCA_028683595.1 Geobacteraceae bacterium
AGCGCGGCAAGTCCGGCATACTGCGATACCGAGTTGGGTGCCAGGAAAAAGTTCTGCTGCAGCTTCTGCAATGCAGGTATGAATTCTCTTGGGGCGATGAGATAGCCGAGGCGCAGTCCGGTCATGGCAAAGAGCTTTGAAAAGCCGTTCAGGACAAAAGCATGATCGGTATATTCGAGGATGGTGTGTTCAACCCCTTCATAATTCAAACCATGGTAGATTTCGTCGGAAATGATCCAGGGACCAAGGCCACTGATCGCCTTCATCCGGTCCGCTGACAGGACGGTACCGGTGGGATTGCTTGGCGAGTTAATCAGAATTGCCCTGGTTTTTGCGGTGATTTTCTCACGGATGGCATCCGGCCGGTACTGGAAACCATCTTCTTCATACACCGGCACCGTGACGACGGTTCCCTCCAGATATTTGATGAAATTGGGATAGCAGGCATAATGGGGATCGGAAATAATGACCTCGGAGCCCTTTTCCAGGAGAACCGAAAACATGTTCAGCATGGCCGGCGAGGTGCCGGAAGCGACAACAACCTGCTCCGGGTGTACGGAAACACCGTAACACTTCCCATAATATTCTGCGATCGCCTCTCGCAGTTCGATCATGCCGAGACTATGGGTATAGTGCGTATGGCCATCCTTTACCGCCCTGCAGACCGCCGCACTCACGCATTCAGGAACATTGAAATCAGGCTCCCCCACCTCCAGGTGGATAACATCAATCCCGGACCGTTCCATCCTTTGGGCCTCTTCAAGCACATCCATAGCAATGAAAGTGGTCAGTTCATCGACGCGTTTGGGAATCATGACAGTCACCTTTTTTATAGAAAACCTGGGTAATTATTGAATGTAGAAATAGAAAAGTAGTATTCCGGCACCGTTGAGCGAAGGATACAAAACCATCTTCAGTTACAACATATCTAGTGATTACACAAGAAACTTTTTATCAAAATTTCCCGATTTATCAATGATCGCAAAGAAACCGTTACTTGATGAAGTACGAATCCAACGTACAATGTTACGAGACGCCCACTGTTTTTTAACCGTTCATATCCTTCTCTTCACACACAACCCGGTTTACAAATCTTTTGACAAACCGGACACGCCAGTTGTTGCAACGCACATCAGCGACATCCGCAGGAACAGGAAGGTGGAGGTATCATGGAACCCAAAACATTTACCACGCACCGCCTTATCAAAAACGAGGACCTTAACCATCACGGAACGCTCTACGCGGGACGGAGCGCGGAATGGTTTGTGGAGGCGGGATTCATTGCTGCCGCGAACCTGACAAAGCCGGAAAACATCGTCTGCCTGAAGATACATGGCATGACTTTTATCCGTCCGGTACACCCTGGTGAGATCATCGTCTTTGAAAGCAGGATCATCATGGCAGGGCGTTCCGCCCTGCATGCCCACGTTAGAATGCTTGCAAAGGATGAGTCCGTAGTAGACGGATTCATCACCTTTGTACATGTCGACCATGAAGGCCGGGCCCGGCCGCATGGGATTACGATTAGCCCGGCCAGCCCGGAGGATCAAGCGTTACAGGAACAGCTCAGAATCCTTTTGGGCACTATTTCTACCTAGTTTCCGTCCTGAAAGGGTGCTTTATCCCCCTGGCGGTGTCAATCTTCGGCTTTGCTTGTGCAGCGTACCAACGTACGCCTCCTCGCAACCCATCGATTTCCTTGCCAAAAGAATAAATCCCCGCTTTCCAAATCGGAAACCAGCAGTTCCTCATCCGGAGTTTCCGGATGTGAAACGAGCGGTTTCCAATCCTGAAACGAAGATTTTTTTGTCCTGACAAGAAACTTTTGTCTGCAAAAGTTGACAGCGAAGGCTGCCCGTAGGGCGAGTCAAAATCAAGGGATTGTTCTATTGACCAAAAAAACGGCGGGATATGGACCAGCCAGATGGATTTGCAGCAGATTTCCCCTAAGTACGACAGGCTCCTGGCAACTGGTAACCAAAGGAAGGTTTCGGTAGCCCAGCGAGAATTGGTCTTTTCGTCGTTTTCGAGGCTTGCCTTTATGTTTTGTTTTGTTATATACATGTAACCTATCTGCACGAAAATGGCTCCACAGAAGATTCTCTCCTGTTATGGCTGTATTTCACATTACCAATCGTATCCATCTTCAACAAAGGGGAAATTGAGTGTTTTCAGACGATAATGATGTACTCAAACCTGCCTTCGTACAACTGGTTGACATCGTACAGATACAACGCATGCTCGAAGCGCATTACAAGGTCACAGGCATACGCTCGGCCATTCTGGATAGCGACGAAAATATTTTGGCCGCCGGCTGGCAGGATATATGTACCCGGTTCCACCGCGTCCATCCTGAAACCTGTAAACGTTGCCGGGAAAGTGATATCTACATAAAAACACATTTGCCTGACTTCACCGGCGAATACCTTGATTATAAATGCAGGAACGGTTTGCGTGATGTTGCCATGCCGATCATTATCGCCGGGGAGCACCTGGCGACTTTATTCACGGGACAGTTTTTCTACGATGACGACACACCGGATGTGGAATATTTCCGGGCGCAAGCGCGGGAATTCGGATTTGACGAAGAAAGCTATCTGGAAGCCCTGAGCCGGGTCCCTGTATTCACCAGGGAACAGATTCGCGACATTATGGACTTCTACCGGAATCTGGTGCAGATCCTGGTTGAGAAGGGCCTTAATAATCTGGAGCACGCACAGGAGGTCAAGGAGCGGAAGCAAGCTGAGAGGGAAGCCTCTTTCTTCAGGACTTTGATTGAAAACACCTGCGACCCGACCTATGTGATCGATCCGGAAGATGGTTGGAGAATGATCTACATCAACCAGGCTGCCTGTTCACACTTCGAAATGGACCGCGAAACGCTGCTTGCCATGCGAATTCCCGATTGGGACCCTGTATTCGATATGGCGAAGATAAATATGATCCGGCAACAGATACGACAAAACAAATCAATACGCTTTGAAACTCTGCATCGCGTTGCCTCAGGTGAACTGGTCCCCGTTGAGGTAACGGCAAACTACCTGGTACACGACGGCAAAGAACTGCATGCCGGCTATTTCCACGACATCCGTGATCGCAAGGCTATGGAAGCTGCACTGAAATCCAGCGAACAGAACCTGATCGAAGCGCAGCGCATAGCTCGAGTGGGAAACTGGGTTTGGGATCTTTCCGGCAACCTCCTTTCGGCCTCGGCGGAATGCTACCGCGTTTTTGGTATGGCTTCAACGGGATTCGTGGATTCTTACACAGAATTTCTGAAGCTTGTGCATCCTGAAGACAGGGACATTGCTCAGGCGGCCTTTGAAACCTGTCTAAAGAACAATCTGCCGTACTCGGTTGAATATCGCGTCACAACTCCCGATGGCACGGGGCGGATTATCCATGAACAGGGTGAGATCGTTTTTGATGCTCTCGGAACACCGGTGCATACAGTCGGCACGGTCCAGGACATCACCGTGCGCAAAAACGCCGAAAATCAGATATTGCGTCTGAACCAGCTCTACGCCATTCTGAGCGAAATCAACCAGGCCATTGTGCGCTCAGCCGACCAATACACGCTTTTCCAGGAAATATGCCGGGTTATTGTCGAACATGGCGGATTTCAACTAGCCTGGATCGGGCTTGTGGATGAAGAATCAGGGGTCGTGAAACCGGTCGCGAGTACCAGCATAAAACAAGGCTATCTGGACAATATCAGGGTTACCGTCAGGGAAGAACCTGAAGGAATGGGACCTATCGGTTCCGCCATCCGCAAGGGGACTTTACAAATCGTAAACGACTACCAGAGCAACCCGCGCACCTCCCCGTGGCACGAAGAGGCAGAAAAATTCGGCTTCAAATCAGTGGCAGCCATAGCCCTGAAATTGAACCGGAAGACAATAGGCGCTTTGACCATATATGGCGGTGAAAAGAATTTTTTCCATGGACAAATGAGTGGGTTATTATTGCAGTTGGCAGCAGACATATCTTTCGCTCTCGACAATCTCGACCGTGAGGCCCGGCGAAAAGAAGCGGAACAGGCCTTGAAAAAGGAGATCGTTGAGCGACTGCAAGCGCTGGAGGCACTCCACGAGAAGGACCAAATGTTCATGCATCAAAGCCGCCAGGCCGCCATGGGGGAGATGATTAATAATATTGCCCATCAGTGGCGGCAACCGCTCAACCTTATCGCAATAACCATTCAAGA
>JAQUHM010000342.1 GCA_028683595.1 Geobacteraceae bacterium
AGCATCTGTTCGCCAAGTTGCTTGATGAGCCACAGGGGGATGTTCAGTTGATCCTGCGCCACTCCGAAGTCGATCCGCTCCTTGTACAGCGTTCTCTGGAGCGGACTCTCGAAGCGTTTCACTCGGGCAACACTGGCAAACCGATCTTCTCCCCCTTACTCATCCAGTGGTGTCAGGATGCCTGGTTGATCTCGTCCATAGACCTTTCTCAACGACAGATCCGGTCTGGAGCTTTACTGGCGGCCCTTCTGGCGAAGCCGCTCCAATTGGCTGAAGGGAAATATCTGGATACTCTCCTGCCCATTGGCAGAGATACCTTGCTGAAACAATTCAGTGGTCTGGTGCAAGGGTCTCTGGAGCAGTCATTGTCGGAAGAGAAGCCGGTACGAGAAGAAGCAGTACCCTCCGGAGGCACGGCTCTCAGCCGTTTTTGTACTGATTTTACCGGCAAAGCCAGGAATGGCGAGATTGATCCGGTATTCGGTCGAGACCGTGAAATCTCACAAATGATCGACATTCTGGCCAGAAGGCGAAAAAATAACCCGATAGTGGTCGGTGAGGCAGGGGTTGGCAAGACGGCAGTTGTCGAGGGGCTTGCGCTGCGAATTGTGGAGGGAGACGTCCCGGAGATTCTGGCTGAGGTGGCTATCCTTGGGCTTGATATGGGCCTTCTCCAGGCCGGGGCCGGGGTCAAGGGCGAGTTTGAAAATCGCATCAAGTCGGTGATTGCCGAGATCAAGGCATCCCCCCGGCCGATTATCCTTTTTATCGATGAGGCACATTCGATGATCGGTGCCGGTGCTCAGGCAGGTGGAGGTGATGCGGCTAACCTGCTGAAGCCGGCTTTGGCACGGGGTGAATTGCGCACTATTGCAGCTACTACCTGGTCCGAATACAAAAAATACTTTGAAAAAGATGTGGCACTGGCGCGTCGTTTTCAGCCGGTAAAGCTGGACGAGCCTTCGGTGGAGACAGCGGTGCTTATTCTGCGCGGGCTGAAAGACAAGTACGAACAGGCCCACGGTGTATTGGTGCGGGACGATGCCATCATGGCGGCTGCTGAGCTCTCTGGTCGCTATATCTCGGGGAGGCAACTCCCGGACAAGGCGGTCGATCTCCTCGATACGAGTGCGGCAAGGGTGAAAATTCTCTTCACTGCCAAACCCTCATTGATGGAAGATAAGGAGCGTGCCATCCAGGCCCATCAACGGGAAAAATTGGCATTGGAGCGGGACCGGCTGCATGGACATGAAACCGGTCAAGAACGGCACCGGGAACTTGATAAACGCTTGACAGTTCTCCAGGAAGAACTTTCGGAAATAGGCGAACGCTGGAAAAAGGAACAGGAGCTGGCGCATCGTCTGATAGGGCTGCGCAGGGAATTGACCGAACTGGCGGGTCTAGAGGGCAGTGAAGAAAAGATGGAACAGGTAAAGGGGTTGATCTCCTGCGTTACGACTGAGTTGGAACTGCTGCAGGATGGCTCTCCCCTGGTCCATATCGAGGTGGATCCGGACATTGTCGCCAAGGTCGTTTCCGACTGGACCGGCATCCCTTTGGGCAGAGTGCTCCGCGACCAGGCCCGTAACGCCGTGCAGCTGGAAAGCGTCTTGAAGCAACGGATTAAAGGGCAGGACGAAGCGCTTGCCACAATCGGCCAGATAATCCGCGCCGCCAAGGCAGGGCTGAATGATCCCCGTCAACCTATTGGGATCTTTTTGCTGGTTGGGCCGTCGGGAGTTGGCAAGACCGAAACCGCCCTGGCCGTGGCAGACCTGATGTTCGGTGGGGAGCGCTTTCTCACGACGGTGAATATGAGCGAGTTTCAGGAGGCGCACTCGGTCAGCCGCCTGATCGGTTCGCCGCCCGGTTACGTCGGTTTTGGTGAGGGTGGTGTCCTGACCGAGGCGGTACGTCGTCAGCCCTATTCAGTGGTGCTCATGGATGAAGTGGAAAAGGCCCACCTTGATGTGGTGAATCTCTTCTACCAGGTTTTTGATAAGGGAACCCTTGCAGACGGCGAAGGGCGGGAGATTGGCTTTAGAGACACCGTCCTGTTTCTCACCAGTAACCTCGCTTCCGACATCATCGCACACCATTGTTCCTCGTCGAAAAGGCCGGATCCGAAGATGCTGGTGGATGCCATCCGTCCGGTTCTTTCTAAACATTTCAAGCCGGCATTGCTGGCTCGAATGACCATCGTCCCATTCTTCCCGCTTGACTCTTCGTATATGAAGGAAATCGTTACCCTCCGAATGGACAAGTTGGCAAGCCGTCTTCGTGAAAGCCATAAAATGGAGCTTGTCTATTCATCTGAGGTGGTAAAACGGATCGTAGCGCGTTGTCATGAGGTTGAGACAGGGGCTCGCACTATCGACCACATCATGCGAGGAACGATCCTGCCGCAACTTGCGGCTGAGATCCTGTCACGGATGGGCGAGGGGGCAATGCCATCGTCAGTCCGTCTGGGTGCGGCAAAAGACGGCGGTTTCTCGGTTCGGTTCTGAGAGTTAGGAACTACCTGGTCTCAAAATATGTTTTCAGTTGCCTCTGCTAACTTCGGTCACTGCCCTTGCGGTTTTATTCGTCAATGCTTATAATGACGATGAAGCTTGTCAGGAAAAGTTTCGCGATCCATTAGAGAGATGTTAGAGAGGTAGCTTGATGAACACACTGAAAACGACATTTTTGCTAGCAATGCTGACGGTGCTGCTGGTGATGGCCGGCGGAGCCCTGGGCGGACAAAGCGGGATGCTGATGGCCCTGGTCTTTGCCGGGGTGATGAATTTTGTATCGTACTGGTTTTCCGATAAGATTGTGCTGAAAATGTACCGTGCGAAAGAGGTAACCGAGTCGGAAAGCCCTGAGTTTCACAGTCTTGTCCGTCAGTTGACGGTTCAGGCCGGCTTGCCCATGCCGAAGGTTTATATCATTCCCTCGGATACTCCGAATGCTTTTGCAACAGGGAGGAATCCGGAGCATGCCGCGGTTGCCGCCACCAGCGGAATCCTTCGTATCCTGTCCCGTGAAGAGCTGATGGGGGTTATGGCCCATGAGCTTTCCCATGTGAAGCATCGTGATATCCTGATCTCCACCATTGCCGCCACCGTGGCCGGTGCCATAACATACCTGGCACACATGGCGCAATGGGCAGCAATTTTCGGCGGTGGCCGGGACCGGGATGAAGGTGGAGGCGGAATGCTTGGGCTGTTGGTGATGGCTATTGTCGCACCTTTGGCAGCGCTGCTTATTCAGATGGCGATTTCCCGTTCGCGCGAGTTTGAGGCGGACAAGGGTGGCGCGGCCATGTCCGGAAACCCGCTCTACCTGGCAAACGCACTGCGGAAGCTGGAGTCGGCCAATCGACAGTTGCCGATGCAGGAGGCGACGCCGGCCTCTGCCCACATGTTCATTGTGAATCCCCTGAGAGGTGGAGGACTTGCGTCTCTCTTCTCAACCCACCCTCCCATGGAGGAACGGGTCAAGAGGCTGGAGGAAATGGCGTCTGGCCACCGTTTTTGACAGAACCTGCACTGTTCGAGAGCCCGCCTTGTTACGTCCGGGGAACTTCATTGATGAGGGTCCCCGGAAAGTACCTTGCATGTAGTATTTCCCGTAAAAAATCCCGCTGTTTTGGAGTACCTAGTGATTAAGAAAAACCCCCGGCAAGTGGCCCTTGAGATTTTATTGAACATTGAAACGGAAGGTTCCTATGCAGACCTGCTGGTTGACCGGGAACTGTCGTCTGACGCAATTCAGGGACCCGATCGGGGTTTGCTGACCGAACTGGTTTTCGGCGTTCTTCGTCGTCGTGGAACACTTGACCATATGATTGATTCCTTTGCCAGCCAAAAGGCGGCAAAGCTCGAGCGGGTTGTGGCGATACTTCTGCGGCTTGGACTGTACCAGAGTTTTTACCTTGATCGGGTTCCCGTTTCCGCAGCCGTGAATGAAACAGTCAAGCTTGCCAAGATCTTCGTGCCACGCGCTTCCGGATTTATTAATGCCGTGCTTCGCAGGGCGGATCGCGAGCGAGACATGATTCCTTGGCCCGACAAGGATGTCGATCCTGCAACCTTTCTGGCTGTCCGCTATTCCCAGCCCCGCTGGCTTACTGAACAGTGGATCGCGCAGCTTGGGCCTGATGAGGCTG
>JAQUHM010000343.1 GCA_028683595.1 Geobacteraceae bacterium
TGAAAGCAGCGATGAAGAAAATGGGCATGAAGATGGACGAGATCGCAGATGTCTCGAAAGTTGTTGTCTATACCCCAACAGGAAATTATGTCTTCGAGAATGCCCAGGTCGTCGGGAGGACGTGCCCATGGGCCAGTCGAGAACGGCGTTGATAGGAAAGCCAACCAGGCCGGTGGTATTGAATTCGGGCGCCAGGGTTAGAATCCGGTTCATAACTTGGAGCATCTGCTGATAGTTTTTTATCTGCGGGTTCCCGGCCGGGTCTTTGCTGAAGGACCTTTTGCACGGCACCTGGTCGAACATCTGGTTGAACAGCATGTACAGCTGCGGATCTCCCTCGATCAATTCCTTCAATTCCCGAATCACCGGCGCCAACGGTTCGTTCGCGGATTCCGTACCCGCCACCACCCCAGCCAGCCATTGATCAAAAACAACCTTGTCCGATGGCAGCCATTTCCCAACGCGGTACGGCGCAGTTTTTTCAAACGGTTCGGCTGCAGCATGGTATCCAGTGAAGAGGCCGAGAAATGACAACGACAGCAGCGCAGCAAGAACAACGAAAACTTTGTTTTTCATCCTGTTAGGGCTCCGGGGAAATTGTTTGTTCGCACCAGTTCAACGTCAGGCAGGTGCTTGTAGACATCCAGGTAATCAGTATATTTACGCAGTACAGAGACAACGCAGGGTAAAGGCTCCGGCCAAATTTCGGGAAGATCGGCTTCCAACTTGCCATCAGTCGAGAATGCCAGTTGTTCGGTTGGCGGCTTGAATTGGGCATCGATGCCATCCCTATTTCCCCTTGGGTCTATTCGATACCAGCCATGAACAGGCAGGAAAACCGCATTCAAACCATGCAGGCAATAGGGCGCTCCTTCTCCATGTACGCTAAGCCGCTGATAGCAAAAACCAGCCGGAATAGCATTCGCTCGCAGAAGCGCTCCAAGAAGATGGCTCTTTGCATAGCAATACCCCGTTTTGTGAGCCAGTACATCAGAAGCTTTCCACGTCACAGGGTTACGCTTGAAATCCCAGCTATGACGGATAGTGTCGCGAACCCACTCAAAGCAGTTTTTTGTTATCTCATGAGCCGAGTGGCAATCAGATGAAAGAATGGCAGCCAGCGAACGAATTTCAGGATGCTTCCAGTCGATTATTTCTGAGTCAAGTAAATACTGATTCAAAATTCGGGGTTTCCTCTCCGGCTATCAATCGAATTTGCTACTGACCGGGCTTCACCTGTCACGTAGTATGTTGGATCGGCTTACTTGATGTAGTATCCCGACACGCGCCAGGTGCCATCCCTGTCAAACATTGGCGTTACGGTTTCGATGGCAGATTTCTTGTTCTCGAAAGCATATTCGTCCTCCTTACATAATGTGACCCAACGGTATTCCGGCGTTGCGAAATCCCCGAACATTTCTCACTTTTTCAATCGTTGTGTTTTCTTCTTGTCAAGCCTGGTCCAATAGGTGGATTCAGAGGCATAACAGCTAGTTTCAAGATCCATCAGCCTTTCCTGCATGTAAACCTGGGCATCAAGAATGGCCTGATTGTAAGCAAACGGTCCGATTTCCTCCAGGCAGAATTGCAGGAAAAGAGAGGATTGCAGATCTCCTATATCGGTCTCGAAATTTTCTGAAACATAGCGTTTGATAGAGGCAACAAGATTACTTTCAACGTCCTTTGAGAGTTTGATATCCATGACGGTCCTTATCTGCTGATTGGTTTCCACTTACTCTTTCAACTTCCTTGAAACCGTCCTGATCCTTTCAATCGATTCCGTGGGAAGGGGAGAAGCCTTGCTGAGCCTGTTTTTCCCGGACAGGAGAAACCACAACCCGGACGCGGTATAGAGCGCTCCGACTATAAGGGACGCCAGCCACAGAGGAAGGACGATGACAAGGGTAGCGATTGCCGAGCAGGTAAGCAGGAGAAAAGCCAGCAGAAGCAGGAACAGGCCAATAGCCACCTGGATGATCCCTCGTTTGGCGGATCCGATATTTCTCCTGAACTCGGCGATAGCCAGCTTCAACTCGAGATCAATGAAAACCATCATGTCTCGAAGCAGCTCAAAGAGCGACATCAGAGTTGGCTTTCTCTTCTTAGTTTCCGTCATCTGATTACCCCCGTTTTCCATGTCCCGCTCCGATGGAGACATAATAGGTCCGTTGAGTAGGTCTGTCCCCCCCCTGCCTTTTCCTATTGGCTTGTAAGTTCCACTATAAGTTTCACATTATCGAACAAACCGATACACTTACTGTTGTCCTTGGCAATGAGTGACTCATTGGGTCCGATAAAGACCAGTCCATAGGTTGATGTATCGGGTCGGCCTGACAGTTCATTACCTTATTTCTGGAATTGAATTTTACCAACTCAATCTTGAAAGGCGCCTTTCACCCATAAGGAAGACTTTGACCCCGGCTTTTTCTTCCTAGCACCTTAGCCTATTTGGTCGGGCAGGGACCGATGCGTTTTCCGCTCATGGCCATTTTGGTATTTATTTCCTTTTCTCCAACCTTCGTAGAGGATTCCATGAGACCTTCCATGGAGTCTCCTGAATACGTAACGGTACCCTTGCCGGTTGTATCCTTGCAAGCCACTGTCCAGCTCACGGTATTTCCGTCAATTTTCTGGTTTTCCATCTTGCAGTCGGACTGTTCCCGGCTTGTTTCCGGAACATAGTTCGCCTTGGTCAAACAGGTCTTAATCGTTTGCGGTTTCATCGCTGCAGCGGGCATTCCCGGCATTTCAACCTTCATGGTGATTTCCCATTCCCCATCATGCAAATTCACCGAGGGCAACGAGGCAGTTGGCGCAGGTGCCTGTTCAGCCGGAGTGGCTGCCTCCTTTTTCTTGTCACAGCCGACAAGGGCCAGCGAAGAGACGAGTGCAACAATTGCCAGGTATTTCCATGCGTCAGTAATCATGTCCTATCTCCTTTCATATTCGGCATCAGCCGATGGGATCAAATATTTCCATCGAAACACAAAAAGGGGTCGCACAAAAAGGCGTCAGGGCTCGACAATCAACAGTTTCTTGGCCGCTTCCAGAGCTTCCTTCGTCTTCCGGTCCTTTGCCGCCTGCAGCAGGAGCCTTTTGCTCGTCACTGAGACCGCAGCATCACCCACTCCAAACTTCTCGCCGATCTCTTTAAGTTTCATTCCGCCATACCGGTGGCAAAGGTGGATGCTGATTTTCCGCCAGAGCATCCCTTCCTCCCCGACCGCTCTTTTCACGGTATCCACGACCTTTTCAATCGAAAGCTGTCCGGCAAGCTGTTTAACGGCCGGTGCCGTACGGTCTGCACGAATGTGCCTCACCTGTATTTCCGAAATTTCCTCTACGAATCCTGGGCTTCCCAGGAGCGACGAAGCTACGACCGCTTTGAGTGGAGTTTCATAGGTTTCTCCGATGAGAGTTTCAACGAAGTCCAGATACTTTCCTTTTTGGTCCTGCGCACTGAAATATTTCAGGATAAGATCCTGAGTCAGCCAATCAGGTGGAGGGGCCAATCCGGCATAACTCCGGTAACTCGACCATTCGTAATCCTGAAGTTTTGACACCATCCCGACGCGAACAGGGTTCAGGTGCATGTAACGCGAGAGCTCCAGCGCATATGCGTCTGCTTCGACAACGATCGCCTTATACCTCCCCTGGAAGAGGTGGCCGGTTCGTTTTCGCTTTATGTTGAAGTAGGTTGTATAGGCACCATTGATGTGCCGCATGATTTGCGAGAGGTTTCCTTGCGGGGTTTCCATCAGCACGTGGTAGTGGTTCGTCATCAGGCAGTACACATGGATCTTCGCTCCGTATCGCTCGACCGAGGATTGGAGATACGAGAGGAACTTTTCTCGATCCTTGCGGTTTTTGAATATATCCTTTCGCTCGTTCCCCCGGGATGTTACGTGATAAAAACAGCCCGGGAATTCAATGCGAAGCGGACGTGCCATGTGCAGCCCTCCGATTTCCTTCTATTTCCTCAAGATAGTACCGTTATCCGCGTCTTTGTCAAATGTCGACGGCCTGTTGCCCAAAAGACATCAGCCTGGCTCTAACTAGCTGAACATGCTATAATCCGGCCATCATTAGCTATTTGGAGAGTCGCCATGATGGGAGTCCAGGAACAACCTCAGAGCAGCCTGTT
>JAQUHM010000344.1 GCA_028683595.1 Geobacteraceae bacterium
GATGTCCTTGGCGATGTTGTCTGTGGTGGATTTGCCATGCCGATCCGTGAAGGAAAGGCAGAGGAGATCTATATCGTCTGTTCCGGCGAAATGATGGCCATGTATGCGGCCAATAACATTGCTAAAGGTATTCTCAAGTATGCTACTTCGGGCAAGGTCCGTTTGGCTGGACTGATCTGCAATGCCAGGAAGACCGACAAGGAGTTTGAGCTGGTCAGTGCTCTGGCTGCAAAACTCGGTACCCAGATGATCCATTTTGTCCCCCGTGACAATCAGGTCCAGCGAGCGGAGATGCGCCGGATGACGGTCATCGAGTACTCTCCGGAGCATCCACAGGCCCAGGAGTATCGGACTCTGGCACAGAAGATAAACGACAATAAGATGCTGGTCATTCCCAAGCCGCTGGAGATGGAAGAGCTTGAAGAGCTGCTGATGGAGTTCGGAATTATGGAACCGGAAGATGAAAGCATCGTAGGCGTGATAGAGGCAGCCTGAGACCCGGTCCGGTTTCTTGGATCCGGCAGCGTGCCACCGTAAAACAAGATAGTAGGAACAGGTCTTAACGCTATATAACTCGTATTCTTTTGCTTTGCAGTGCACCGCTGGAATCGTGGAAATAGAGAGAAGCCGCTTCCATCAACATAAAGCTGATGAAAGCGGCTTTTTTTCGTGCGGAGCATCAAGAGCGAGGGGGGAGAACAGGCGGGCTTTTCTACGGTATGCCCAAGAGATCATTGTGGCTTGCAACCGATTACAAGGATAACGTGGCGGCGGGATCGATGTCGTTCATGCGCATAATGACAACCGTGTAATGGTCTTCTACCGCGGGGTTCCCGGCGAGGGTCATGACGTAAATCCTTATTGTACTCCTTTCATAAAACTCGTATTATCAGCACACGGTTAAATACAATCCTGGATAAAAACCAGAAGACTTCGAGTCCACTGTCGGTGGATTTTATTGTCAGTTACGGGGTAGCTCCGCAACTGATAAACGTGTTTGTTTTTGCGATGGGCAGCATAATTAAAAGAGGACAAAAATGGTCTATCCTTCCTTTGCACAACTCTTCGATACGGAACAGATACAACGCCTGTTGAAGGCCCATTACAAGATCACGGGCATGGCTGCAGCCATACTGGATAGAGATGGGAATGTTCTGGCAGCCGCCGGCAGGCAGGATATGTGTGCCTGTATCCAGTGCCCCCATACTGGATCATGCAAAGGACACCGTTTAAGTGATGCTGATATATCAATACAATCGTCTGTTATCCATGGAGAATCTCAGGATAGTACCTGCGAGTATGGTCTTCGCAGTATAGTCTTGCCAATCATTGTCGACGGCATTCACCTGGCTACGTTTACCACTTGTCGGTTTTTCAGTGATCAAGACCAACCAGATAGAAAGATTGTTCAGCCACAGGGACCGGAAACAGGGTTAGATGAGGAGATCCGGCGGAAAGCCCTGCATCTGGTTCCCGTGTTCACCAGGAAACAGATCCTTGATAATAGGGAATGTTTCCAAATTCTGGTGCACATTCTGGTTGATATGGGCTTCAAAAACCTGGAGCTTTCCCGTGAAGTAACGGCGCGAAAACAGCTTGAAGAAGTACTTCGTCAATCAGAAATATCGCTGAGGAAGATTTTCGAAACCATCCCCGACCAACTCCAAATCATCGACAAGGATTACCGCATTCTTGCCGCCAACTGGCATGGCGGATATGAATACGTCCCAGAGGAAAAACGTAAGCATAATCCGCTCTGCTATCAGGTTTTTTACGGATTGGACAGTCCTTGTGGAGACTGCCACATGAATGAAGTGTTCACAACGGGCAAACCTGTTACCCGGGAAAAGTTTCATCCGAAAATTGGTCACGTGGAAATACGTTCTTTTCCAATATTTGACGAAATGGATGAAGTGGTGATGCTGCTGGAACATATCCGTGACATCAATACACGCGAGGCACTCAGGGAGAGTGGCCAGCGATTATCTGCCACTATCCAGGGTTCTCCGATGCCGATGTTTGTACTTGGAAAAGACCAGAAAATTATTTACTGGAACAAGGCTCTCGAACAACTGAGCGGCACCAGGGCTGACGAGTTCATCGGTACGGATCTGGCGTGGACAGCGTTCTATGATGAAGAACGGCCGCTGTTGGCAAACTTGCTTTCTAAAGGAGATACCGCTCTCCTGTCTCAGTGGTATGCCGGCAAATGCAGCAAGTCCAGACTGGTGGAAGATGCCTATGAAGTCACGGACTTTTTCCCGAAGTGGGGTGATGCAGGGAAGTGGCTGCATTTGACCGCCGCGGCGCTCAGGGACACCAAGGGCAATTTGACCGGGGCCCTGCAAACACTTGAGGACGTAACCGAGCGAAAGCTGGCTGAAGATAAATGGCGGTCCCTGTTCAATAACCTGCCTGGCGGAAGCTTCACTGAGAATAATAACTACGTCATTGAAGAGGTGAACGATGTCCTTTGTGCCGTAACCGGATTTTCCAGAGAGGAACTTGTTGGGCAACTGTGCGGCATCATCTGCCCTAAGGGTCCTCATCTGTGTCCGATTCTCGATTTGGACAAGGAACGTATCGACAATGATGAAACAGCGGTGAAAGGTAAAGACGGCAGGCACGTGCCGATCATCAAGAGTGCGAGGAGAATTCCGGTCGGGAACAGGGAGGTCATCGTAGAGAACTTTCAGGACATTACCGACCGCAAACATCTCGAAGAACAGCTGCGACATGCCCAGAAAATGGATGCAATCGGACAGCTTGCCGGCGGTGTGGCCCACGATTTTAATAATATTCTGACTGCAATAATCGGTTATGGCAATCTGCTGCAAATGAAGATAGGCAAGAATGAACCCCTGGAAAAATATGTGAATCAGATAATGTACTCGGCCGAAAGAGCGGCAAATTTAACCAACCGCCTGCTCGCTTTCAGCAGGAAACATGTCATCAATCTGAAAGCAGTTATGTTGAATGAGGTTATTTATCGGGCAGAAAAGCTCTTGTCGAGACTGGTCCGTGAAAATATTGAGTTTCGTGTTGTTACGGGTAAAGATTGTATTGTACGAGCTGACTCAGTTCAGATTGAGCAGATATTGATGAATCTTGTTACCAATGCCCGCGATGCCATGCCTGGAGGAGGATCCCTGGTAATAAATACCGAACGGGTCGATCTGGATAAGGATTTTGTTCGAATACATGGCTATGGGGAACCGGGAACATATGTTCTCATATCCGTTTCGGATACCGGATTTGGCATGGATGTAAAGACCCGGGAAAGGATATTCGAGCCGTTTTTTACTACGAAAGAAACGGGCAAGGGGACCGGACTTGGTTTGGCAATTGTGTATGGAATAATCAAGCAACATAACGGCTATATCAACGTAGATAGTGAACCGGGGATAGGGACAACGTTTAAAATATACCTGCCGGTGGTAACAGCAGACACGGAGACGGTCGAGCTGTTCGAGATGGCAGTTCCGCGGAACGGATCGGAAACGGTCCTGTTGGCAGAGGATGATCCGACGGTACGAGGTCTCACAAAATCAGTGCTCGAGGAATTTGGCTATCTGGTGATAGAAGCTGTGGACGGGGCCGATGCAATAGAAAAGTTCAGGCTGAACGAAGAAGTGATACAGCTTCTCATCCTGGATGTGATGATGCCCAAAAAGAACGGTAAAGAAACCTATAAAGAAATCAAGAAAATACAACCGGGGATCAAGGCGCTCTTCATGAGTGGTTATACCGATGATATCCTGGGCAGTGCAGGGGTACTTGAAGATAATGTAAATTTTATTTCAAAACCTTTTACACAAAACGTGCTTTTACAAAAGACTCGTGAGGTCCTCGAAAAAAGGGTTTTTGCAGAGCACTTCTGATTATTGGGTCGAACCAGATTACCTGATGTCACTGCAAGATTTATCAATGCACCGGCAGGGCCAGGCTGTATTTGCCGCCGCCGTTGTTGCGCTAAATCAGATCTGTATTTCTCGGCATAAAAAAACGACCATGTCTAAAGGAGATAGTGATCATGGGGAAAATGCTGCTTTATGCACTATTGGCTATTAGTGCTGTCATCTGCTTCGCGGTGCCGATGCAGGCATCCCCGGTATCGGAAGAAGCCCAGCGATACTTTAATCG
>JAQUHM010000345.1 GCA_028683595.1 Geobacteraceae bacterium
TATCATCTTCTTGTGAATATTCAACCCGATGTAGTATAAAGTGCATTCATAGAAACCTCCTTGTGGTTTATTTCTGAGCGAGCCTGCCTTGACCCAGCCATTTGCGTCAGCAAATATTTCGAACCACTTGAGGTTTCCTTCAACCCTCTCCAATTATACCTTCCAACAGGATACTCAGTTCCAACAAAAAATCCTGCGGGCAAGCCGCAGACATTCACGTTCTCATTATCATTTCACAAGAGGAGAAACAGGAAATGTCTAGTTTTTACAAATAGTTCAAAGAAAACATGGGGAACTTTGCTCTCCCCGCACCTGAAACACGTTTTGGGAGTGTTCAGGCTGCAGTTGCTAACGCAACCGTCAGACTGAGTCAAATTGACAAATTCGGTAAATTGTCAATGGCCAGGAATTTACAACCCTAAAGTAGTCGCCCGACACATGTATCGATTCCATCCGGTGCTAGCATGAGGGACTCTATCATTCTGTCAATCTCGGCAAGAGGCATGGCAGCCGTGGCTTGGGGCTTTTGGCATATCTTGGGCGACATTGGATTTAATATCATTATAACAAATAATTGAGTAATTTAATGAAGCGAATCAGTTTAATGTTTTACGGTCCGTTAGTCTTGGCATTTTGGGTAACATTAGCTGCATTGTTTAGACATAATGAAAAATTTTATTTTTGGTATATTAGTCAAATTAAGAAGTGGTGTCAGCATATTCTCCGATCACTTGATATTGAAATAGTTATATCTGCCGAGTCGCGTAATATATTTGCTAAAGCTATTAACGTGGTTTTGGTGGCGAATCATCGTAGTCATTTAGATAGTGTGATATTGTTGGCAATCTGCCCCTTAGACAAGCATTTGGTTTTTGCTGCAAAGAAAGAGCTTTTCCGTGTTCCTTTATTAGGTGCAGGTTTGCGGCAAACCAAAGCCATTTGTGTAGATCGGACAAACGCTCGAAAAACAATATCAACGTTAATCGATAAAACAACCAAACTAAATTCTAATGAAATTCTCGTTATTTTTCCAGAAGGCACTAGAGGTGAAAAAAAATTACGTAAGTTCAAACGTGGTGCATTTTCTATTGCTCTTCAATCTCATAGAGGGATAATGCCTATTTGCATTAAAGAGACTGATAATTTGTTCCCTAAGGGGAAATTTTTTCCTACTAAAGGTAAGGTATATATAAATATTTGCGATGTTATCCCTTATCAAAATATCGAGAAGTATCGTGATATTGAATTGGCAAATCTTGTAAGGGAAATAATGCATTCTAACTGTTTCAGTGACGAGCCGATTATCTAATTGTCTATGCCCACAAAATTCAGTTGGGCCTCGCAATATCAACAAGTTACGAAAGCAGGTCGCGCCATACTTTGTCATGATTCCCTTTGCAAAAGAATTGGGGTCATTAAAATTGCAAAATTGGGGTCAGGTCATGATTTACAAACTTTTACCGTTATGTGACATTTCTAATCCTGACCCCATTCTCTCCCCTAATGCTCCCAGCGCCGCTGCCCACCTGACGTCGGCCAAGGATGATCTTTTACAGGAACCTTCCTGGCTGGAAGATGCAGCAAAGGCCAGTTATGCTGAATTTATTCTGAACAACGACGAGGAAGCCGAAAACAGGCTGCGCAGTGCCACCCGTACTGGGCGACCATTCGGATCAAATGCCTTTATCGGCACCATGGAAACTGTGTTGAATGCGACTCTCAGACCGCGTAGGCCGGGACGACCTTCAAAATATAGGGGGGTGTCCCTAATTTTACCCTTTGGCAGGAAAATCAGCGGTGGGGTCTTACAAAAAATCTAGCGCTATTGTTTTGGAGTTGTTGAATTTTTGCAATGAAGGTGAGGACTGCCCCATAAACCCCTGTCTACTTGTTAGCTGGCCATGGTGCCGCAGGTGGATACAGAGCGAGAGCCTTAGCCTCGGCTTCACAGTCGCGCACTGGTTTTAAGCCTTTGGCCCGAACAGCTGCAAGTTCAGCCTTAGCCGCTACTATCGCGGCGCGAAATTCGGGATCGGAGTGGAGTCGAGCAACTGCGGCGGCGCCCACAAAACGCCCTTCAATAACATCGCTCTGCCAGTGAGCATTGCAAATCACACGGCTCTGTCCAAAAGCACGGCCTCTGGAGAGAATTGCATCAGTCTGTTCAGGCGCGACCTCGCTTAAAATGAGTGCCCAGGCCCATCCAATTGCGGTATGTCCCGAAGGATAGGAGCCACTATTCCTCAGGTGAGTTTCATTATTCGGCGTACAGGTTGGTTCTTTATTGACAACGAAAGGGCGAGTGCGCTTGTAATGGTTCTTAGCCCCGTAAGTTGAAGAATGCGCGTCTTCAAGAGTGCGCTGAAGAAGAGTGTAGAGATGCGGCGTGTCCTGCTCCGTAATTGGAGCATTGAGTGTGCAGGAAAAGGCTGCTGCTGCTAGTGGAAATTTCAGGTTGGCATCTTCAGCCGCTATGTCCCAGCGCGGGGTTCCGCGCAGAGTGAGACTGGTTCGGCTTACAACCTCGTCAAGCACGAGAGAGGCTGAACCTTCAGCAGGTGGAGGAGGAATAAGTGCCAGACTATTGGGAAGTACCTCGGCTGGCAAGTAACCTTTCAAATTATTGGACTTTTCTGGTGCAATTCTGCTTTCAGTTGCAAAACTTGCGCAACTCGCCATGAGCAAAATGCATGTGAGCGCAAAAACAATTTTTCCTGGGAAGATTTTACGTTGATTACTCATAAGCCGAGATACTCCCCTCTATTGATATTGAAAGATTAGCCTTTTGCAAGAGTCTTCATCTAAAAGCAGACTTAAATTATACGCGGAACAGACAAGCTATTTTTTCACCCTTGTGTAAACGCTTATGGCAACCACTTTGGACTCAAGTCCTGGTTCCATATAGCGTGTTTTGAGAGAATCCTTGCTTTTATCATATGTGCAGATATACACGCCATCATCATCCACCATGTAGATCGATTTGCCGTCATCATCAATCATGCCAAGTACGGTTTCTTTCGACTTAGGGGAAATTTTTTCTCCGTGGAAGCGTTGTCCGTCCTGCTTATTTATCCGCAGAGTAAAATCCGGTCGCACTGAAAGGAATTGAGGGTCTTTAGTAGGTTCGGCATGACCGAGCTTACCCATGACAACGCCGGCACCATTGCCGGATACCTTCCAGTCCCCCACCAGGTTGGGCATGGTTCCGGCCAAGGCCATGGTCGTTCCCAGACAAAGTGAAAGAACTGCTGCCAACAGAATACGTAATTTCATAGTTTTCTCCTTGAAATATTAACATTTAGAGACTCTTGCAAAAGTCACTCCGAGGCCCAATGATGAAGTGAATCATTGCGTATCATTGCTTAATGCTCTGTTGAACCACCCGTATCCTGACAGTGCTTCTCAGACGCTGTCACCCAGCCGCCTCCCATCGCCTTGTAGATGTTGACGTAAGAATTAAAGGCCGAGGCAAGATACTGGGCGTGGTTGAGCTCGGCGGGAAAGAGCTGCTGCTGGGCGTTCAATACGGTAAGATAGGTCACATATCCGCCTTTGTACTGAAGCTGAGCCAGACGGGCGTATTCTTTGCTGGCCTTAACGAGGCGCTCCTGTGCCAGAAGCTGTTCGGCCAGCTTTGCACGTGCAACCAGAGCATTTTCAACATCGGCAAACGCGCTCTGAATCGACGATTCATAGGTGATAAGCGCAGCATCCCGGCCGGCCTCGGCCTGTTTTACCTGACCGGAGATCCCTCCGGCGGTAAAAATCGGCCCGGTTACGGATCCGGAATAATTCCAGACACGGGCCGAACCATTAAAAAGATGGGAAAGCTCGGCGCTCGATACGCCCAAGGCACCGGTCAGCGAGATGGTCGGGTAATACAATGCTCTGGCTGCACCGATCTGAGCATTGGCAGCAATAAGATTCTGTTCGGCTTGCCGGATATCCGGTCGATTTTCCAGGATATCCGAGGGCAATCCAACCGGGATCGCGGGAACTTTCAGCTCAAAAATTGTTCTGTTTCGCTGAATAGGCCCTGGATTTCGCCCCAGCAGAATCGATAGAGCATTTTCCGTCTGGGCGATCTGCGACTCAATTTGCGGAATTGTCCCTGCGGCTGTTTGATATTGGGTACGCG
>JAQUHM010000346.1 GCA_028683595.1 Geobacteraceae bacterium
GCACACCGATCGGAACCTCGACATACGGCAAGTCACTTACGTCAACTGATGACGGTGGTGCAGTTAGCAGTACGCACAGAGTATTCGGCACATCTGCTATTATCGGCAGCCATGGCATAACTGCCAGCGATACGAACATGGCCGAGGGTGGTCCTTGCGTCACCTGCCACATGAACAGCGGCGGCGGAAAAGCAAAACACAGCCTCAAAATGGATGCTTACGCATACGACAATGTCTGCGTAAAATGCCATACCTCTGAAGGCACCCATAGCGGTGCAGTTGCCCTAAACAGCTCCAACTACGCCACAGCATTCTTGGAGCCTCAAGCAGCAGGCTTCAATAGCGCGCTCAACCTGGCATTAATAGAATTGGAGAAAAACTTCCAGATCGTATATGACAGTGCTGTCTATCCGTACTTCTTCCCGGTTGGAGCGGCTCATACCTCTGCCAACGGGGTGAAAGACTGGACTTTGACTGGAGCATTAACAACAACTAATGCCAAGAAGCTGATGGGTGCGTGCTTCAACATCAATCTGCTTAAACGTGAGCCTGCAGCTTATGCACACGCCAGGACTTACAGCCGCAGATTGTTGTACGATACGATTGACTGGCTCGACAACAAGACTATAGACCTCTCTGTAAGTGCAACCGCAGTTGTTGACGATGCAGCTGAATTTACCAAGGGAACTACTGCCTACTCCGTCCCTCTTACGACGATCGATCCCGGAACCACGGAAGGCATGTTGTTCCTGCTAGGCTGGAACCGAACATCCGGTGCATGGAGTTCTCCGGAACGTCCATAAACCTGATCCTTATGCTATCCTGAACTGATGCAGCACCTGCCCCGCCTCGCAAGAGGCGGGGTTTTTTATACCAGCTAGGCAAAAGTCAGCGGAAATTCCCACGTAAAACTGGTCTGTTATCTTCTCGCAGCAAATGGAAATTATACTAATCAATCCCTGAGATCTCAGAATGCAAAAGTATCAAAACAATACCTGCCGTATATCACTCTTTGTCCTCCTCTCGCTCTTTGCCCACGTAACGGCCGTGTACTTCCTGGTGCAGTCAGGCCCCTTCATATTCAGCGCACCGATTCATCCACCACAAGCTCTTTTCGTAAATTTGCAACAAGTCAAAGCAGGTCCTCCCCAGCACCCAATTACCCCAGGGGATAATATTCTCACATCACATCACCAACGGGTATCTGGTCAATCAGCTCGGGAAGAAAGGACGGCAGAAAAGGTTGAATCCACTGTTCTCCCAACGAAACAGAACCCTGTCAAGTCTCCTGCCGCAGGGACAACTTTGTCAAAAGATGCGAAGATTGCACCCGAAGATTCAGTAAATGAGAAAGACATTGCCGTTCCGGAGAATGAAATCAAGAAAAATCCTACAGATGGTCACGTACCCGTTGCCACAGTTTATGAACAGTACAAGTGCCCTGTGAGGAGAACGAATGAGTTTCTTACTACAAAAAAGGAAAAGCTCACCTATCGGATCAGTCTTCTCAAGGTGCCGGTGGGTAATGCGGTAGTGGAGGCGACCACTATCGGCGAAGAGCTGCGAATAACGGTTAAAATCTCTTCCAATGCCATTTTCTCAGCGATATATCCGGTTGATGACCTTATTGAAACACGGATGGTAGAAGGGAATTATCTCCTTACCAGGGTAAGGCAGAAGGAAGGAAGCTTCCAGGGAGATTTTGGTTTCACTCTCTTACTTCGGGAACATAAGGCCTTCTGGGTGGATCGGATAGCTAACCGCTACAATTATCAACAGTTGCCGGTTGATGACGCGATGGATGCACTCTCCGGCTTTTACTTTCTCAGGAATCAAGATCTTGAGATAGGCAAATCCGTGCTGCTCCATCTTTTCGACAGTAACGAATATTCGCCCACCATGGTAGAAGTTCTGCGCCGTGAGCGCATGAGTCTGCCAGGCGTTGGAGATGTGAATACCTTGGTGCTTCACCCGCTCTTTAAAACCGCAGGATTTTTCCGCCGTACTGGCGACATTATGATCTGGCTAACCGATGACAAGTTCCGGGTGCCGGTGCGCCTGGAAACCTATATTACTTTGGGGAAAGTGACCGCCGAATTGATATCTGCAGAGAGTGAGCAGGAGGAAAATGTGAAGGAAAAGGAAGGACCGGGTACTTCATTTGCTTCGCCCGGCAACTGACGAGGAAAAAGCTTCCCAGAATACCGATAACAGAAAAATGGACCATTACGCGCCACGAGGCACATGGGGATTGTGAAGCCGCTCACGACCAATGGTCGTCGTTGTCCCATGTCCTGGATAAACGCGCGTATGGTCACCAAGGACATAGAGACGTTCTTTGATAGATCTGTGAAGGGAAAATAGAGACCCACCCGGCAGATCAACCCTGCCAATGGCACCGTTGAAAAGTGTATCTCCCGTGAACACAACTCCCTCGCTTTCACACCAGAAACAACAGCCCCCCATTGAGTGACCCGGTGTATGAATTACCTGTAGAAGATAAGTGCCAATCCCTATCGTCATACCGTCAGTCAGAAAACAATCCGGTTCAGGAGCGTCTTCCGCCTCGACTCCAAACTCCCTGCCTGCAGCAGCCGCGGAAGAGGGAAAATATGTCTCCCGCTCATGGATACGAAATTCAGCACCAGTCGCTTCACAAATTGCCTGGATAGCGCTTACGTGATCAAAGTGCCCATGGGTGTTGAGAATGAATCGTATCGTCAGCCCGTGCAATCTTGCTCTGCCCAGAATGAGTTCTGCATCGCCACCTGCGTCGATTACAGCAGCCTCCCCTGTTGTTTCACAACCGATCAGGTAGCAGTCAGCTTTTATCGGCCCGACCAGGATTGCTTCGATTATCATGGGTCCTCCGTAAGCAGAATCAGGGACCACCCCCTGGCCCCCCTCCTTATCAAGGAGGGGGAACGGTTGTTATACTACTCTCCCCTGCACACAGGAAAAGGTATTCGAGCTCCCCTCCTGTTTCAGGAAGGGTTGGGGGTGGTAAAAACTGCTCTCTATCAAAGCGCACCGGAAAAAACCGATGGCTTTTCAATTTCGATATCCTATAATAGTATCCACATGCACCACCATTAGACGTAGTATCCACCTAAGCCAATGCAAGATTTCACCGTAGGACAAGTTTCGACAAGAAAGGATCCCTGAACCGAATGCCCTATGCTTGGGAAGGAATAGGCAAGAGCCCACTGACACTTGTCAAGGAAGAGCTCACCAGAAGGTACATCCAAGCCAGGGAAATAGACGTACATTTCCTCAATTACTCAATTTTCGTAGACGTCGACGAGAAGGAACAGGACCTCACCATGGGAGTCCTGTACAATAACAACAGTCTCTTCTTCATGGTAGACCTGCAGATTGAATGCCCCGACGACATGGAGATTCTGGCCAATATCGCCGAAATCTCCTATAACCTCTACCTGAGGGAAGAACCATTCTATGGCAGGATCCTCATCAGCGAGGGCAGTACCTACTACCAACTCTGCCATATCCTCGGCCCCAGCGGAATTCTCGACCCCACCATGGTTTCCTACCTGCTTGACCTGGTCCAGAAAGAAGTGCTGGAAATTATAGATGAGCGCTATTCACCCGACGAGTCATAACAGACAAACCTTATGCTACTTCTTACGCCCTTTTCCCTTTGATCCCAGCCTTCTCACCCTCGATCACCGACACTCACGGATATACGCGGACTCTCAAAACCTGAAGAAAAGCAATCAGCCCGACCAATGCGGCAATTCCGCCCAGACAAAATCCAGCCGGATAACCAACAGCGCTGATGCATATGCCGAAGACTGTCGATCCAGCCATCATGGCCAGATACACCGAACTGTTGTACATCCCCATGGCCAGCCCTCGCTGCAGAGGCGGGACCGATTCGGCAATGAGGGCACCGACAGCGGTAAAGGTAAACGCCATGCCGATGCCAAGCACCACGGCACACACCGACAGGCTTTCCGTATGCCGGAACAGTCCCAGCAGGGAAAGGCCGGAAGCAAAAAACAATATCCCGACTGCAACAATCCAGCGACGATCAAAACGGTCGGCGGCAATCCCCACCGGAATCCTGCTAAACACA
>JAQUHM010000039.1 GCA_028683595.1 Geobacteraceae bacterium
TCTGCGCCTGGATGTTAACTCCACCGTAGATCATCGTGGAGCGTAGCGATAGACGCCGGGCATAATTGTTCATCTGTTCACTAACTTGGGCCGCCAATTCTCGGGTCGGCACCAAAACCAGCGCACGTGGTTTTCGACGTTTCTCCGGGGGGATATTTTCCCCAAGCCGCTGCACAATCGGCAAAGCGAATGCCGCAGTCTTACCAGTGCCGGTCTGGGCACCGGCTAACAGGTCACAACCCTCGAAGATCACCGGGATCGCCTCAGCCAGAATAGGGGTCGGGGAGGTATAACCCTGGGCGGCAATCGCACTCAACAGTTCAGCGCGCAGGTTTAAAGATTCAAAAGACATTGATTGGACTCCTCTATGAATACATCTGAAATAAAAGTTTATTCGAAAAATAAAAACCACAGGAGTATCCTGTGGTTTTTGTATTCTTCATGTATACCACGCAGGCAGCAATTGCCACAACAGCCTTTTTCAATTTTCCGGCAAAACAGGAAGTGGAGTTGGGCCAACAGGTTGAGATTTAACTAAACAACAGCTGTCCAATTCGCGCTCACATGCTACTCAACCAGCTCGGGCTCTAACGTCCTGCACTCAATCTCTCGAGTTCGCTGCATATACGAGTGGCCGTCAAATACTGCCCCCTCCATGATGATAAGATTCGTGGTGTAAATTTCTCCTACCACCTCTCCCTTCTGCTTGATCTCAACCACATCGCTTGAACGGCTGTTTCCGGTGACCTTGCCGCCTACCACCATTCCCCGTGCGGTTACGTCGCCCGTAATGCTGCCTTTTTCACCGACAATCACCCATTCAGCGCTTACATTTCCTTCCAGGACACCATCAATCCGTACTGTCCCTTTTGTTTTCAGTTCACCGTAAAGTGTTGTATCCGGACCTATAATTGTTTCCAGCTTCGGCTGTTTCTTTCCAAACATGATCAATTCCTTTCTTAAGGCACTCACCATCAAACCCGACTCTAATCCACCCAGCGATCAAGGTAATCGGCCGGATCAACGCTTTTGCCGTTTTTCCACACCTCGTAATGCACGTGAGGCCCCGATGCTGCTCCCGTGGCGCCGGAATAGGCAATGACATCACCACGTCGCACCCTTTGTCCTACTTTGACAATATTTTCCCGATTATGGGCAAAAGCAGTTCTGAAACCATTGCCGTCTTCAACCACCACAGTGTTCCCGCCCCTGCCCTCCCAACCGGCAAAGCTGACAACTCCTTCCGCCGTCGCTCGTAGCGGGGTCCCCGACGGAATGGAGATATCAACACCGGCATGCAACATTCGCCGGCCCAAAAGAGGATGAACACGGATACCATACTCCGAGGAAATCTTTCCTTTAGCCGGCCACCCTATGGGAGTAGAAAGATAGATATCTTTCTGCTCGGCAAGATAAAGCCGTATCTCACTGACACTTTTAATGGATGAATCAATCTGCTTTTTCAAAGCATCCATATTGACGGAACCAGTATCTTCCACCAGCACCGCGTCCATAACATCAGTTTTTGATTCCAGCGAAAACAGCTTACGGAATTTGCTTTCCGATTCCTTCAGAGAACGTACAGTGTTACTGATTTCAGCAAACTGGGAGTTAACGTACGCAAGCCGTGCCTTGGCCTGATAGAATCTGGCCGCCTGTAAAGACGCGCCAACCAGGTATACAGTCCCAACAATGCTCAGCAAAAGAATTACATAGAGTCCAAAAACCGGCAATTTAATGCTGTATGACCGGAACCGGCTGTGCGGCACGAGCATGATAGTGACAGGGGTGAAGTTTTTTTGAAAAAACAGTCGGACCTTATGCATCTGACCCTCCAAAGCCATGACACGAACAGCATGAATGACATATTCATGATGCCAACCTGCAAACACAGGGGCAGTTTAGTAAGTCTGACGTATGACTAAATCGGCAAGCTACTGTGACAATTTGTGGCACCCGTTACCCTTCTTCAGAACCGCCAAGAGGTGCAAACGTTTGCATACCTACTATTGCTAAACAATATAAGTAGTATAATTTCATTACAAAATGGCCAAAACAGCACCTGATTCTCATGAATTAACTTCATTACTGCCGAAAATCACTGTTCAGAGGCGATGCAATTGCCATACCCCCGCGAAAAGCAGAAACAGCACACAATCATGAGTTGAGATTGGAGAGGAATGTTTCAGAAATGAAGATAAGTACAGGCCTGAGGATTTATAGTAAAAAGTCAACTAGAGATAGTCGCGATTCTTTATCAGCAGATAGAAGCAAAGAATGCCTCCTGCTGCCATCAGAATATCACGTAACCAGGGAATCGGCCGGTCGAGCATGGAATATAATAATGGATCCAATAAAGCGGTGGTAATGAGACCGATAGCACCCCAGGTAAGAAGCTTCTTCATGGCATAGTCACTCTCTAAAGTTAATGCACGGGAACTTGTGTATATACCTGTTTCCCAGTTTTTATCAACATACTGAAATATCAGACAAGGTTCCTGAGTTCTGCAGCAAGTACCTCATGTTCTGCTACGCTCACCAGGAGCTTCCGAACGCGAACAGGAAATCCCATAACATAGCCTCTCTGAGGTGGTTCCAGGTCAATAGCCAGAATTCCATCAGCAGAGCCATTCACAAGCCACCAGCCTGCGAATCCATGAACCCCACGACTGAGAGAACGGGTATTCACAGTCGCCGCTGCGACAACTGCTGTTCGAGGAAAGCAGCTTCTGAACGCCCAACTCATTCGGATGTTGACCTGCTGACCGCTCAACTCAACATAGGAGCTTACCGGAGGGAGAAACAACAGCCGCGAATGAATTGCGTACCACGCATCAAACAGGAGGGGAAATCGCTGAGGCTTACCTCCCAATTCGTTTCCTTTCACCATTGGACACCTCGTGCTTGTATGTTTTTTGCCGAACTTCTCAGGAACCCGGCACAACCAGGCAGCTGGAATTCCAGTTTAAACTTTTTTCCCCAAGTGCTTCAGTGCACCATCCGCCACTACCTTGTCGACAACTCCTTTGATAAACATGTCTATTTCGCTGCCTTCACGGTAATTAGCCGGTGCGATAAAATTGACTCTGCCATCCTGGACCAGTTTCTCGGCTTTCCCCTTGGCGCCCTTGGTGCTCGGCTTGAAGACGGCAATGGAATGCCCCCCCTGCTCTTTTACCAAGCGGAAACAGGGAATATCTGTTTCACCGTCTCCAACAAACACCATATTGTCAAACGGCACGGGTCGGTCCTCGTTCTGGACGAATTCATTGATCCTGCTATTGTCGTATACATTCAAAACCCCCTTATTTATTCTGAACAGGAACTGGGTTTTTGTCGTGTAATTCACCGCGAGAGCCGGCCACTTAGCCACTCCGTTATGATCGTAGACAAAAGACGATGCATAGATAAAGGAGAATTTCTTTGCAAGGGGAGTCCCTTCGATCATCTCGCGAATTCCGGAAGAGATGATGAAATGCTCCACCTTTACTCCACGTTCTTTTCCATAGCTATTGATGCGATCAAACCAGGTCTCCACTCCCTCGAAAAGACTCACGGAACGTCCGAAATCAATAAAATCCTTTTTCCGCACCGGGACCCGGGCAGCGTCTGCTTTATCAAGCATATGCATCATGTACATAAGGATACTGTCGGCATCGTGTTTTTCCGCCAATTCGCCAACCTCACGCCAGAATGCCCTCTTGGTCATTCCGATCGCCGGGACGAAATCGTATTCCTGCATGTTTCCAGCCGCCAAGGTGCCGTCAAAATCATAGGCAATTGCAAAGGGAATCAGTTTTTTTGCCATTACACCGTCTCCTTCACCGTTATTCAATACTTACAAAGAAAAAGCTGCCTGTCAGAATAATCCGCTGATGACGGCTTCAGTTAATGGAAAGTGTAAAACTCTACGACAACTCATATTTAGCAGAACAAACAACCTAATGCCATGTAATTTTCCAGTACGTTGCCAGCACGGAATCGATCTCACGGATCAACGGTAACAACCAAATACTACTGTCACTGAAATCGCACCCTCATCCGGTTCGTTGTGCCGACCGCCTACTTTATGAAGACAAAACAACCGGGTTTCCATCCGGGAACTCTCGACCGGAGGTTGGCTGGAACAGCACTGTTTTGTGTTTCCGGATGAAAGGCACATACACCAAATAAGCATGGCGGAGAAGGTGCCAAGATGACGAATGAGGCGGTAGACTAATAGTTTTGGCAATCACATCAATTCATCCTTCCCCATTGGTTTTGATTATTGACTATCATTGAAAGTAAGCAAGAATAAACGGGTAGGATCGATGTATTTAAACTCTGATTGAAACCCGCAGGAGAAACAGAGTGATTTTAAAGGCTCCAAAGCGCAGGCAGAATCTCTCAGCGATTGACAATCGTCTCAGAATATCTTATTAAAATAAACACTTCGTTTATGATCAGATTACCAAATTGTGCGGGATTGCATTGTTTACTGTGAGGACATGAAATGAATAACAAAAATAATGTTAAGAAACTCCGGGAAGAGCGCCTGATAAGCAAAATGGAATTAGCTCGCCTGGCGGGAGTGTCTGCCGCTACCATTGTACGAATCGAGCAAGGCGAAACCTGCCGCTTGGAAACCAAGCGGAAGATCATTTTAGCTCTTGGCTTTACCCTGGCAGATAAACGCAAGGTTTTTCCGGATTGATCTCAAACCATTGCTGTGCCAATTTAACCGGAAGAAAATTCCACAAAGGTGGTCAGACATGCCCTATATTCTCAAGGAAAAGCGTGCAGTTCTCGACCCTGCTATTCGGGAATTGGCCGATGCGTTCACCAACTTGAGAGACAACGCTAATTTTGCAGGCAATCTCAATTACGCCATCACAAAACTTCTTTTCACTCTGTATCCGGAACCGAACTACCAGCGTTTCAACGATATGATCGGAGCGCTGGAATGCTGCAAGTTGGAACTGTACCGAAAGAAGGTCGGCCCTTACGAAGACCTGAAAGAAGGGGAAAACGGGCCACTCTGATAAAATTATCCTGGAGCTGGCCGAGGAGAGAAAAGGAAGTACTTCGCAAGTAGTGTGTCAGCCTTTTTTCGAGCCCGTTTGATCGACTCAGACCGCTTTAACCCATTATCTCAAGATCTGCTGCTCCTCACATCTCTTTCACCCAAGCTCCCCTGATCATCAATGCTTCCTGCACCACCAGGTACTGCAAATGATGATAAAATAGCATGAGCAGAAAGTACATGCACGACACTTTGGCGGTTGTTTTCCGTAGGGCAAGGAGCGCAAACGTGGAAAAGCTCAGCCAAATAGCAACGAAGAAAGTTATTGCCGTAGCAGAAAGAGCCTCAGAAAGAGCAATATATCGCAATAACATGCACAACTTCTGGAGCGCCGTTTTTCAATGCTATCTGAAAATAGAGGAACGCTTCCAGACACTTTCCTATCTGTTTCCTGAAGTCAGGAGAGTTATTCATAACACCGAGATCATGTCTGGCGACCTGCTCATCAGCGATTTTCATAGCGGGATGAACGTTGGTTTCCTTGAAGGCGGGCTTTCACCTGTGAAAATCAGGGTCCTGGAAAAAAATGGTGATGAAGTGAAGGGAAAGATAGTGGGCGTGGCTATCGGAGACATCAAAAGCATGCGTTACGTGGGGGAGACCGGGACCTTTAAAAACGAAATCTGGTACTTCGTGTCGCACAAATTTGCCGTGATTGAAGGTTTTAAGGATCGTTACTAGAAATGCTTTCCGGACGATTCAAAATCAAGGGATTGTGCGGAGAGGTACTACTGTATGTCGCACAATCAAGGCCGATGATTGACGCAGTCAGGGCGAAAAAGAACCAATTCCGGATGGAAACGACTTATCTTCGATTACTTTCAGGATAGCCCGTTATTTCAAATCACACGGATACGAACCATTTCTGGGGAGATAGTTCCAGTTTCAAGTATCAGACAAACTGATGTCCGAACAATTGACAGGAATGATCAATGGTTTACCCTTTCAAAAGGGTAAACTATATTTCATTGAATGGAGGGAGATGTTATTGAGAATATTTTGACGAGTCTGAAGGTTCTTTCAACAGCAGATCTAAACCAAAGGTGTAAAAAGGGGCAAAATGAAAACAAACATAGTGATAGGCATCATCCTCATTGTTTTAGGAATTCTGGCCCTTGCGTATCAAGGCATCACCTACACAACCAGAGAGAAAGTCATTGATCTCGGTCCGATCCACATGACAGCTGAGAAGGAAAAGACCATTCCGCTCCCTCCGATCGTGGGAGGCTTTGCTCTTATTGCCGGCACCATGATGCTGATTATGGGAAGAAAAAAGAGCTGAGAACAGGCAGACCTTTCCTGTCCTTGATAAGATTGTGTATACAAAGGGACGCTTCCAAACTTTCCAATGCAATACGTTCCATTCTGTCTTTGTTCGGCAAAAACCGTCCAGAATCACACGAATACAAGGGGAAAGCGTCCCGAATATTTCAGGCCTTTTTTACAAATTCCGATTTCAACTGCATTGCACCAATTCCGTCTATTTTACAGTCGATATCATGGTCGCCTTGCACGAGACGGATATTTCTTACTTTGGTGCCAACCTTGACAACCGTTGACGACCCTTTCAATTTCAAATCCTTAATAACGGTGACAGCATCACCGTCATGAAGCTCGTTCCCATAGGCATCTCGTACGACAGAGTCTTGTTCTACGTTCGCTACTGCTGCATCTTTTGCCCATTCATGTGCACATTCAGGACAGACATAAAGTATTCCGTCTTCGTACGTGTATTCCGAGCCGCATTTCGGGCATTTTGGTAAACTGCTCATGGCACCTCCTGATTAAGTGGCTGACAGATCTGCAAAAAAGGTGGATACATCCCTCTTGTTGCCTTACATGTTATTGTTCCACTGTATCATCAGTTGTCCTGTCTAGCAAAGCTGCATTTCTGACATATCATTTTCTCATTCCCGCTTGTCGATAACAGAAGCGGAACATATAACCTCTTCCCCTTCCAGCAGGATAAAAATGTTAAAAAATATTCTGCCAAGGTGTACTATTGACAACAGGTTTGAAATTATCAGATTTGGGGTCTTGGTGATGTCTTCAGTTGTGAGACATTTGACGGAGGGTATTCTTGATGTGTGAGGATTTGTTGCGACCCTGTACAGAGGTATCGGGAGATCCCAGGGAGTTGCTGGAACTGGCAGCGATGAGAATGCCGTTTGGCAAATACCAGGGCCGGTTGTTGATAGATCTGCCGGAACCATATGTCGTATGGTTTGCAAGGAATGGATTCCCGGATGGTACACTGGGCAGGATGCTGCAGACTGTTTATGAAATCAAGGTCAATGGACTGGAATATCTTTTCATACCATTGCGCCACGGTGGAACAAGCAGATAATTATCTGCTGACTGAATCGACACAATCTAGAACTTACGCCAATAAAATAGTACCAAACAGACTTTTCTTTCGCAGCAGAATTGATATACTTGAACACAGGTAGCGCTACCTGAACAAGAATTATCGCTAAAATGGAGTAAAATCGCAGTAGCCACTGATCCACCCAGCAAAGTAACGCGTTAGGAGGACCGAATGAACGAGGACACTCCGCCAGGCTATTACCGATATTTTGCAGGCTGTTGATATGCCTGATACACATGAATTGGGTACGAGATGAAGAGATAAAAACTGAGGCCCGCTATAACAGCGGGCCTCAGTTTTTACTTCGACAGAATGGTATAGGTTGGCCTCATTGATACTTTCACGGTATTATCGCCTAATTTTCACCCCTCAGAACCAAGCAAATCGGCATCTCTATCCATATTCCCCCCTTCATCCGCATGCGAGTTAGAGGGGAAATGATCTTCGATCAGATGGTCAGGCATGAGCCGGAGTCGGCTCTGCTCAACCTGGTCGACACCCTGTGCGGTGATTGCCATAAGGCCGGAATCAAGGCGTTCCACCCAACACTGGGCCTTGAGGTACCACAAGTGAAAATCCAGCAATTCAGGTGGAGTGAGGAGAAGACGTGCTATTCCCAGTTCACCCATACCCGGACTTCTCATGTTTCGCCGGCGCTGAACATACAGCAGTGAAAGCAGGCGCTCTCGAGTTACATGGTCGTTGACAAACGAGGACGTGTCACCGGCTTCCGACGCAAGCTTCCACTTGCTGTTCCAGTATTCCTGGTACTTGACATCGTACCCGGCACGAGCCTCAGGGTCTGCGAGCGTCCGGTGAGCCTCGACAATCTGTTGAAAACGGTCATTATCCGGAAATTCGGTACTATCAGGATGTGTCTTTTTGGCGAGATGCCGAAAGATACGGTCAATGGTATCGGTGTCGGCGTTTGGGCTCAGTTGCAACAACTCGTAATAATCGACAAATTCTTTTCCGGTCATGAAAACTCCACTCCAGGCAGGGAAAAACAATGTTGGCCATGTTCATAATGAATCTTCAAACTCATAACATCGACGTAACGCCGCAAATTTGTACCAAGGAGGTTCGAAAATACGTAAAAAGAAACGCATGAACCAGTTCCTGTTAATAACCTAATGTCCTTTTATCATATTAATACGGACCCAGCAAAAGTTTTCTTAACCTTCCCAAGGGGAGCAAATGAGAGACATCAATGGATGTTAAGATATTGTCACCCCTCGCTCGGTTTCCTTTGCCTTGCTATCCGTGGTTTGCCGGCGGATAGATGTGTGATCGTTCAAACTATCAAGCACTATTTCTGTGGGTTGGAGAGCAGGAAAATAACGCAAAGCCAGGGATAGAAATTCAGACAGTGAAGTAAATATCTTCTTGTTTCCCTCTACGTTACGTATCTTGAATACCCCCGGAATTTCATACTGAGGCAGCTAATTGAAGGTATTCCACATTTCAGTGGGACAAGGACTAAATCCGACGAAACGGGGTTCGGGGTGCAGCAGAACACCAAAGCGGTCCATTACACGCTGCTGAACTTCCCCGGCAAAATCAACGATTTCCCGGGCCGATGCCCCGTCACCATTAATCAGAATCAAGGTGTGGTATGGCGAGATACCGACCGTTCCCTTGCAATACCCCCTGTCGAATCCCGAGCATTGAATCAGGTAAGCAGCGGAGATTTTGACATCACCATTCGGCAGCGGCCAGGCCCAAGTAGACGAACCATTCCCGGCAACAATGGCTGTAATGTTTTTGAATTGGGCGCCCGTCACAACAGGGTTTTTGAAGAATGACCCAGCGCTTTTGAATGATTCATACCCGGTCCTGACAAGGACACCCTTTTCTGCCCTGATTGCAATAACAGCGTCGCGAACCTCGACCAACGTTGACGATCGGATGCCGGAAAGTCGCCTTTCAAGTTCCCGGTATTTTACATCCGGCGCTCCGCCTTTTATGAGATTGAAGGTTACGGATAGTACGATGTATTTCCCGACTTCCCTGGCATTGAAAATGCTCTCCCTGTAGCGGAAAGCACATTCCTCATTATCAAACGTTACAGCTTTGCCTGTGGCTGTTTCCAGGCAACGGACTCGCACGATAACCTGCGAGACCTCCTGACCATAGGCGCCCACATTCTGGATTGGCGATGCGCCGACCGTTCCGGGTATTCCGGCAAGACATTCCACACCCTGCCATGCACTCGCAACACAAAGGTCCGTGAAATCCTGCCAGTCTTCACCGCCGCCGACAGTGGCGAGTATCTTACCACCCTCCTCCACGACGGTTATTCCCTTGATACGGTTCAGGATCACGAGCCCCGGAAAACCCTCGTCACTGATCAGTACGTTGCTTCCTCCACCCAGAACAAGATGATCGAGCCCTTTTTCACGAGCAAAGGACAATGCCGACACGGCTTCTGTCTCAGTGGAAATTTCAACAAAATACCGTGCAGGGCCGCCTACATCAAAGGTCGTCAAGGCGGCGAGGGATACATTTTCCCGTACATCAATCGTGCATAAAACCATGGATGTCATCTTTCTTGAAGCTGAAAAGTTGTTTCGGATCAAGAGTTTTCCATCAGCCAAGTTCAAAACTGGTGATGCCGTAGATGCTGTCCAACGGCAGATCGGGCGGAGTTCCGCGGTAGATTCTGGCTGTTTCGAAAACTTTATTCATGCCCTGCCGTTCTACAAGTTTAACAGCAGCCTGATTGCAGACCGGGATGTCAAAAAAGACCGGCTGACCTGCAGCCAGTCCGGAAAGGGCGGCAAACAACTCTTCAGCAATCTCTGGAGTATCGGCAAAGAGAGGTGCGATCTTGTATCCCCTGCAACAGGGACGTATCACACCGTAGCCGGTGATACTACCGTTGTCTGACACCACCCGTCCGCAACTCCCCGGACGGCTGATCCAGCTTTCCAGGAATGCAGTACGGGAAGCGGGAAAAAAGCGTCGGTCATACTGCTCCAACGCTGGAAACGGAACCCTGAAAATGTCCGTAAGAGCTAACGGTGCCTCCTTGCCGATCCCCTCATAACGCGCATTGTAGTGGGCAATTCTGAAATCAAACTGAGCATATTTATCCAGCATAGTGACAACGCCATCGGCCCCAATGGTCCTGCTGCCCATGTAATCAAGGGAGGCGTTCCAAAGCTTCATGCCTATGCCGAGGTGCCGCAGTTCCTTTTTTACGATATAGAAGCCCATGAAACCGAAGATATCATCATAGGACACGGCCGAGATGCAGCCGACCGGGTCACCTTGTATCTCAGCGATGAAAAAGCCGTCAGGATCAGCAGCAAGAAAAGCATCCGCATCATACAGGCCCGGGTTCCATCCTTCCCCTGCGGCCCATGCAACAGCCACGTCTATGTCATCCCTGTTCATGCGGCGGATTCTGACTTCTTCACGTATCATGTGTCATCCCCATGTCGACGATTTTGTGTTCAGCTTTACATGGTATCAGTACATGTCCTCAGGCTTGCAACCATGCACGATTCTCAAAGCCATCCGTGAGAGCAGCCATCTTTGCGGCAAACTCTTCGCTTTCGTCTCACGTCATATTGTTGCCGAACGGAGGAAAATGGCGCCGCGGACGACATCTCCTTCACGCTTCACGCCCTTGTTCAAAGCTCCCCGGAAAGCCATCAATCCTTAATCCGGGATAGTGCAGAACTCTTCATGCGGTAACCTGAGAAGCAAGGTAAAGGCTGCAATCGTTTATTGACAGGTTGTGTTGGGGAATTTTCCTTTGCACTCATACGGTGCACAGCAGGCGGTGCCGTGCAAAACACATGTCAGCCCTTGATCGATGCAACTGGCACCCTGAACAATATTGACACCACGGTTCTCTAAAAAAACTGCAGCTATCATACAATCTGTATTTCCGGTGTTCTCGCTTCTCTTGTTCGCGGCCTCGCATCTTTTTACGCAACCACTTACGCCATGAAGACAGTTATTAACACAACTGGCAGCTTCAGAACTATCTTCCTTTGTTGTTTGTCTGCAAATATTCAGACACGTCTGGAAAGGACCGTCACAATCATCCTCACAAGAAGCCCAGGCAAAACCTGATAATACTGCCAAGGCAGTCAAGACAACTACTACTGATACCATTTTTTTCATCGTTTACTCCTCACGCATTGCGGCTTTTATAATTGCCGTTGAAAGGTTTATTTGCAGGGAAATCGTCCAAAACCAAAAACCCCTTTTCACCTCCCTTCAAGAAAATCACAGTACCAGTAATCCTCACAAGACCGGTTTCTGCAATTTAGACAATCTCAAAGCCAATTTTGTTCCCCGCAGCCGGTAAATCAGATTACCGGCTGCGTAATCAACTACGCCATATTCTCTTTGGCTACTACTTTGAGAACTCAAAAAAAGAAAAGCTGCCTGTCAGGATACCCTGACCAAAGCAGCTTTCACTTTCCTGCTACATCTTGATTTTTTGAACATCGTGACCCATAAGAGGTCTCCGAAAATGCGAGGACAAAGAGAAACATCAAGGATCAGCTACTGTGCGAATCCGGTTACATCAATATTTTCCATACCTGGTACAGGCAAGCCAAACTGACAGCAACCTTTTTCATTTATTACCAGAACAAACTACCTAAAGCCAGTTTATTTTTCCAAATATAGATTTGAGAGATTAGTTATGATCTTTGCCTGGCTGAGTTGACGATGGATTCAGCCACGGCAAGCAAAAACCCCCACCTGCCCTGCACGGAGCATCACTACCGGATCGTGATAGCAACGAAAGTCTTGGAGCGGAGAGTGCGATGGGAGGTCGAGGGAAAATATACTGCAAACAGCTCTGGAACAACTTCAAAAATCACTTCACTGCATCCTTTTTCCAAGATCCATCAGCAAGAAGCACCTTCAGTTTTGCCAGGGCCTGCCCATTGCCCTGATGTGCTGACCTGGCAAGCCAGCCGACTGCCTTGCGTCGGTCTTTCTCAACCCCGTCTCCCCTGGCATACATGAGGCCCAGATTATACTGTGCCCGTGCGTTCTCCTGCTCTGCCGACAGATGGAACCAGTACGCTGACTTCTTCAGATCTTTTTGTACCCATCTGCCGTTAAGACGCATCAAGCCAATATTGTACTGCGCGCCCGCATGTCCCTGTTCCGCCGACCGCCTGAAGTAAGTAGCCGCTTCCTTGGGATCGCGCTTCACTCCCTCCCCTTTGTAATACATCAAGCCAAGGGCAAAGTCCCCTTCAGGCGTTCGGTTAGCTCGACATTCCTTCAAAGCCTTCGAGTATTCTCCTCTTTTATAGGCAGCCACTCCGGAACTATGGGATGCGCAGCCCCCGAGTATCAAGGTTGCCGAAAATATAGAGCCGGCAAGACAACGAACTATCAATAACATTTTTGCTTTTCTCATGAGCACCTCGATCCTGACAATCCAGGTATTGAATGAAATCGCCAGAACTCTCCGCTTCCCGAAGGCAGCAATCCAGCAAGAATATCCCCGGACTATCATCCGTCCAATACTATCAGCATCGGCACTTTAACAGTGCTGTCACAACAGCTCTCAAATTGAGTAGCGATTATTTATTGAAGATAGCATTGTATTCATCAAAAACATACACCTGGAGCAAATTCCTCCCCATGTTCTGACAGTAACGCCACCGACAACAACTGCTAAATTCGAGCCTGCAAAACACGAAAGACTTTTTACAGAATAGGTTGTATCATTGCTGTTTGGGATACAGGAACAAAGTCTTCTGGAGAATGAATGAGCCGCCAGAACAGAAAAAATCTTCACTCCGCAAAGCCCGCCGAAAGAAGTGGTTGTCCGACATGAGCTCCCTGGACAGATCATCACGGAACCGACTTACGGAAAAACTTCTTCCACACTTCGGCGGAGACACCCTGTTTGATGCAATCGCCCGATCAGCCTGCCGGGCTGGCTGTCTGCCGCGAAAGGAATTATACGAAGCGTGGGAAGTTGCGCGACGGGTACGCCGCCGTTTCCGGGGTGGTCGGATAGTGGACCTGGCCTGCGGACACGGCTTGCTGGCAACAATCCTCCTTCTGCTCGACGACAGCTCTCCCGAAGCCCTGGCAGTTGATCAGCGTTTGCCGGCAAGTGCCGTAACACTGGCACGATCCCTGACGGCAGATTGGCCACGACTTGCGGATCGGATACGGTTTATAGAAATTGCGTTGGAGGAAATACCGTTACAGCAAGACGATTTGATAGTCTCCGCACACGCCTGCGGTGGACTAACCGATCTGGTTATTGAAAGGGCTATGGCAGCCGGAGCACGGCTGGCAGTATTACCCTGCTGCCACAACCTTGATGGCGCTGACCTTGGCGATCTGCAGGGGTGGATGGATGGACCTATGGCAATGGATGCAGCGCGGGTCGCACGTCTTCGCTCTCATGGTTACCAGGTCTATACCCAGCTTATTCCGGAAGATATCACCAGGAAAAACCGGCTACTGCTGGCTGAACCCGCAAGCTAGCAGCTTTCCTTCCGGAGTCCCGCGCAAAAATCTTACAGACTGTTATTAAAAAGAAAACTATCCTGGTTTCCATCCGGAAACTCCGGATGAGAAACTAGCGGTTTTCAATTCGGAAAAGAACCATTTCCGGATGAAAACTGCCTAGCGCCCCAATCTCCTGCTCTCCTGAAGCGAGCGGGAGACACAATCCTCGATGGCGACGCCGGAAAAGAAGTTACCGGTGAGCAGTAGAGGCGTGCCTGCAAGAAGGCCATCCAGCTCTGCAATTGCTTCCTTGTGGCCAAGACGCAAAGAGGGAATAACATGCTCGGCACTGTCTATATGCTCGAAATTTGCCGTACCAATCACCTGAGCTATGCGATCAAGCCGATCCTCGCGGCTTCCCACTCCAGCCTTGAAGTGAAAAGCAAACGCCCGGTAGAGGGGATCGGGAAAGGTATCTCGAGAAACAAAGGAATAAAAGATATCATCCGTTGCGGCAAGTGCCGCTATCGGCCCGATCTTGGCCTCCTCTTTCTTGACGATTACTCCCAAGGTCTCTACCTTCTCCGCTTTCAGGGCACCGAGTTTCTGCGCAATCTCCGGATATGATTTTTGCAGCAGCTTTGCGGCTGACGCAGAAGGGATGGCGAGAGCGAGGTATTTCGCTTTGAAAAAGCTGCCATCGGTTGTCGTTACAGTAAATACGTTGGCTGCAAAATCGATCTCTTGCACTTCCTTGCCTGCAACAGTTTCAATGGCCGGATCAGCAGCAATCGCATCAGTGATCGATTGGAGCCCACCTTGCAGACTGAATTTCTTGATTACTTCTTTGCGCCGCTCCCTCTTCTTGAAAAGCATGTCCGCAGGAAAGTCGTTAGACTTCTGACAGATAACGGCGTTGAACATCGGCCCGACTGCCTGCTTGAAATTTCGCTTTCCGGCGATTTTTGAATAGTAGGATTCAACCGTTTCACCATCCATCTTTGCGCCGAACATTTTTGGCAGAGAAAAAAGGAGTTCGGAAAAACTCATCTGTGACATGATGGATTTGATACCGTCTTTGGTAAAAAGTTTGTAGCCGACACTGGCGGGTTTGGTGATATTGTCCAGGCTGCCGGTCTCACGAAGCAGGTCAACCAAGGTACCATAGGAGTTGTAACAGGTGTGGGCGCCGAGTTCAAACCAGAAGCTGTCCTTGCGGCAGGTGTTGAAGGTGCCGCCCATCTGACTGTTTTTATCCACGACCAGCGGTTTCAAACCGGCTTTTGCGCAATAATGGGCAAGAGACATGCCACTGATTCCACCGCCTATAATGATGACATCTTGTTGGGACATTGTAGGACTCCTCCATAAACAGGAATTGCATCAGGATTTCAGGAAATGTCGAAAAAAGCTCTTTAAAATACCATCACAGCCGGCTTTGGCCGAAAACCACCACATATTTTGTTTGACGGTCAATCATCCCGCAAATCCGGATAGTTTCCATCCGGAAACTGAAAAAAGTGCCGTTCCGTGGAGGGTTGGGGCTTTCACGGAGTCTCTCGTACGGCTTCATTGCACGATTGCATCAGCAAGAAAACCGCTTGAAACCAGCATATTAGCTGATCAGTGTAACGGGTGGTGACCGATTACGAGAGGCTTCGGGGAAGCTCCAACCCGGCCCCTGCCAAGACTTTCCGGATGAAAACTAGATAATGTCTTCATTCCTGAAACGCCGGAAAAGTACTGCACCAAGAATAAGACAGTAAAGAAGGATATTGATGAATGGATAGAGAGAGCCGAAGCCATGGAATGGTTCGTTCCCGATCAGCGAAGATGCCGATTGCTGAACGCCCAAAAGCTTCGGCCACAGAAAATACACAACTTTCCACCAGGTCACATCTGACGGCGTATTGGAGCTCGATTGCTGAATCATCGCCTGCACCATCTGGCTCTGGCTGGCAGCAGCTATGCCGTCGGCCACAAAGCTCACGATACCGATGCCCAGAACACACAGAAAAGCGACAATATCGGGCATCAGAAGCGACAAAAGAAGCACGGCAATAACTACAAAGAGCAGGTTGACGGAACAGAGCAGTGAGGCAACGAGGTATTCCGGCATAAAAATCTGCAAATTAACCGATGTTATCAAGAACACAATGCTATGCAAGATGAACATGAAAAGAACCGATAAGGCCCATACCCCAATGATCTTACCGGCAACATACTGCCACCGGGCTATCGATTTTGACAAGATACACGATTGCATCCCTTCGTTCCGATCTCGCCTGAAAATTCGCATCGAAACTAAAGCCGCTATAACCATCACGCCTGCACCAATGATGTGGAAGGTCACTTTCGACAGAGCTCTGACAATGGTTCCGGCATCAAGGGCCTGTCCGTTCACCATGTAATTGCCGTTATAACAACCACGGAGTAGAAATACACAGATGGCGCAGACAACAAACATGATGACGAAGCTTTTATGCCGCACTTCATCAGTAAGCGTATATTTGGCAATCCTGGTAATGGAGGGAAGAGCTTTCGACGTTTTCATGTCAACCTTTCACAAGTCTTACAAACAGATCTTCCAGCGTATCACCATCCTTGACAATGGCGGAAATTTCATCTTTCACCAAAAGCTTGCCGCGGTTGATTATTGCCGCGGTATCGCATATTTTTTCAACTTCCGACAACAGGTGTGAATTCAGAAAGATAGTCATGCCTTTATCTTTCAGCGACTCCAGGAGCTGGCGTATTTCCCTGATACCGATGGGATCAAGACCGGAGGTGGGCTCGTCGAGAATCAACAGTTTTGGCTCACCCACCAGTGCAGCGCCCAATCCGAAACGTTGAATCATGCCTTTTGAATAGGTATCCGCCTTTGTATGTTCCCTGCCTTGCATTCCGATCAGCTCGACGATGCGCCTGCATTGATCCACAGAATCGGACCCGCTCATATCCAACAATTCGGCACAACGCAGCAGGTATTGCCACCCGGAAAGGCATGATGGAATATGGTGGTTTTCAGCCAGGTAACCAATTGCTGTTCGACTACCTGCATGGGTACATGGAATACCGCTTACTGATACGCTTCCCGATGTCGGTCGTGTAAAATCGAGCAGCATCTTGACGATCGTCGTCTTCCCTGCCCCATTGGGTCCGAGCAGGGCGAAATACTCTCCGGCCTTCACAGAAAATGATACATCGTCAACAGCCGTAAGGGAAACGTAACGTTTGGTGACGTTTTTCAATTCAATCATATAATACTCTCATGGTATATCTCAGGAGAAATCTCCATCAGTAAGGATGTTCTGAACTTTTATCGGCAGCTGCTTTGAATTGCAAGCTAATAGTAAGAAGTCACTTTACTTTTCTTATCCTTGCCGGGCAAATCACGAAGTTGTTATAATATCCCCCGATTTGCCCAAACATCA
>JAQUHM010000347.1 GCA_028683595.1 Geobacteraceae bacterium
ATCAGAATGGAATTGTTTTCAGCATCTAAATACTGTATAGAAATGATCATCGTCAAAGAACTCAGGGAGGCTCAGGTGCAAAATAAATTGACACGAAAAGAAAAACAGCAGCTTCTTGCGCTGTCCCGAAAAACCATCATTGACTACGTGAAAAATGGGCATACAGAGGAAATCCCCGCCGAGAGCAACGGACTTGATGAAACATCGGGCTGCTTTGTCACAATCAAGATGCACGAAAATCTACGTGGCTGCATTGGCTGCTTCACTTCCGAAAAGCCGCTATGGCAAACCGTGCAGGAATTCTCGGTTGCCGCAGCTTCCCGCGACCCGCGTTTTTACCCGCTGCTCCCGGACGAACTGGATGACATAACAATTGAAATATCGGTACTGTCAAGCCTGACAAAAATAGAGTCTATCGACGAAATCCAGGTAGGAACCCATGGCCTGTATATTGAGAAAAACATGTATCGAGGTGTTCTTCTGCCCCAGGTGGCCACGGAATACGGTTGGGATACAATCACATTTCTGAAGCAGACATGCCTGAAAGCGGGACTGGAACCAGATTCCTGGGAAAGTGGGACTGACATTTTTATCTTCAGCGCACAAATAATCGGTGAAAATCAACCCTGAACAAAATCACCATCATGTGCGGGGCATACTTCCCCCCTCTTCCCCCGCAGTTGTTCACGACACCTTCAGACCCCCCTCAGCAGCCCATTTCTCCAACATATCCGTAGTTACCGATTTAGGACGCTCTATCGGGTACCCCAGAGCCCGATCCCAGATAATGGTAGCTAAAACTCCGATTGCCCTGCCGACTCCGAACAGAACAGTGTAAAAATCATACTCCGTGATTCCGTAATACCAGTGGACAACGCCCGACTGCGCATCCACGTTTGGCCACGGATCCTTTGCCTTGCCATGGGACTTCAGTATTGACGGGGCAACTTCGTAAATCATGTTAACGACCTTAAACAGATCATAGTCAGGCAGATGCTTTTCACAGAAATCCTTCAACGCCGTATAACGAGGATCAGTTTTGCGAAGCACGGCATGGCCATAACCGGGAATTACCTGCCCGCTGTTTAAGGTATCCCAGATGAATTTTTTGAGATCTTCTTCAGATGGCACCATCCCACCAAGCATGTGAAAAGCTTCCTGTATCCAACTGAGAACCTCCTGATTCGCCAAACCGTGAAGCGGCCCGGCAAGCCCGTTGATGCCGGCAGAAAGACTGTAGTAAGGGTCAGCAAGTGCCGAAGCAACCAGATGGGTCGCATGAGTAGAAACATTTCCGGACTCATGCTCTGAGTGAAGAATGAATGTCATGCGAGCCGCATCATCGTAAGGACGCGGCAGTCCCATCATCTGGGCAAAGTTGCCACCGATATCAAGATAACGGCCCGAGGGAATAAACGTATCTGACTTGTACTTCATGCGATAGATGTAGGCGGCAATTGCCGGCAACTTCGCCATCAGGTTGCAGCAATCCTCGTACATGGGTTCCCAGTAGTCACTCTTCTTCATACCTTCGGCATACTTTTTGGCAAAGATGGATTCGCGCTGCATGGAAAGGATTGCCGTGGAAAACATGGTCATGGGATGTGTGTCCCGCGGCATGGCTCGAAGGATATCAAAAACGTACTGGGGAACCTGGGAACGCATGCTGAAATCTTCAACAACGGAGAGCGTTTCGGTCATGGTGGGAATATCACCGGTCAGAAGGTAGTACCAGAAACCCTCCACATAGGGATATTCGCATCCCGGCACGTGGGGAAGTTGGGCAAAGGTTTCAGGAATGGTCATACCTCGAAAACGGATACCCTCCTGGGGATCCAGGAAAGAGATGTCCGTTACGAGACATTTCACGTCTCGTGCCCCGCCAATACACTGCCCAATTGTTACCGTATCAATAACAACATCCCTATGGTTTTTGAGAAGTTCGGCCGTACGTGCACGCAGCGGAACGATTTTTTTGTAAAGCCTTTCCTTCAAGGTCGACATTCAGGCAATTCTCCTTTTTTTCAGCGGTGCATGAAAGCTCCGGATTTTCCTTTACAGTACACATAACCGCAGAGCGCGGCTGTTCAATTTTCTACAAAATAACAATGTTCTCCCTTGAAAAAGTCAATTGCTCCAGACCATTTTCTGAAAGGTGAAAGGTATTTTCAATGCCAACAGCCCCTAGTTCAGGGAAAACCAGCTTCGGCTCAAAGGCAAAGACCATCCCTGTTTCAAGACCCTTATCACTGAAGCCTCTCGCAAGGAAGGGGTATTCATCAATCTCGATGCCGACTCCGTGCCCGATAAATGAAACCTGCGACCCGCGATACCCCATAAAGTTGTCGGCATGTCCCTGCTCAACCGCAAGAGCAAGACAGGCATCATAGATATCTCCCCAGACCGCTCCTGGCTGTGCCATCTGTCGCATGCATTCCTGTATTGCCAACATGTCATCATGACCCGCAAGGAGTCTCTCTGGAAGACTCTCCAGGGCAAAAATGCGGGTCTGGTCCACAAGGTAGCCGTCACAACTCCCGGCAAAGTCGACAACTATGGGCTCGCCCGGCCTAATCCGTTTCCGTCCGCACCCCTGACCGAAACTCGGGTGCAACCCCGCGCCGCCAAGGGGTGTGTCCGTATAGGCTGGAAGTGCGCCATCGGCGCCGGAAAAAGTATGCCCGAAAAGCATCTCCCCATTGAAGACCCTCATCCGTATGAGTCCGAGGTGCCCCTCTTTTCGCGCTACATACTCCAATTCTGCAGCAAGGTCCAGATCAGTCATCCCCTCGCGAATGGATTCACCGGCATGCCGATAGACCTTGTCCACCTGTCGTGCGGCATCCTGCATCCTTGCCAGTTCATAGGCTGACTTCTTCATCCTCACCCTGCGAATGAGAGGAGTAGCATCCTGAAAACTGGCAGAGGGAAAGACCTTGCGATACCGTTCAAAAAAACTTACTGGCAGAACATCTAACTCCATGCCTATCCTCTTCGGCTCCGGCAGGGAACAGCCGGCAACAATCCCTGAAACTTCACGCATGGAAGAAAAAGGAACTATCTCGGCCAGAGATGATTCGATCCTGGCACGTTCTGCATCCCTGCGCACCATATAAACAGGTGGCCCTTCAACAGGGACGTAGAGGCAACCTGACTGGATAGTGCCGGTAAAGTAAAACAGATCGGCATTCTGGACAACAATCACAGCATCCAGCCCTTCTGCCGCCATCAAGGCCTGCAAGGCTGAACAACGACTCTCAAGTTCTTCCCCAGGTGTTATCATTCCGCTCATATCAAGCCGTCTCCCCGGCATCCTCCAGTTGAAGTTCGCGAATTGCCATCTCTCGAAGCTTGAATTTCTGGATCTTCCCAGAAGCGGTCATGGGATATGAATCGACGAACTTCACATAGTAGGGAACCTTGTAATGGGCAATCCTCTCCCGGCAAAATTCCTTGACCTCTTCCTCGGTCATTTCGACACCTTTTTTCAGAACAATTGCAGCCATGACCTGCTCGCCATACTTGCGATCAGGTACGCCGTATACCTGTGTATCGGAAATTTTCGGATGGGTATAGAGAAACTCCTCAATCTCGCGTGGATAAATATTTTCGCCGCCCCGGATGATCATGTTCTTCATCCTGCCGGTAATCTTGCAATAGCCGTTCTCGTCCATAACCGCAAGGTCACCGGTATGCAGCCACCCTTCGGCATCGATAACTTTAGCGGTTTCCTCCGGCATTTTGTAATAGCCCTTCATAACCAGATAGCCGCGTCCGCACAGTTCCCCCTGCTTGCCGGGAGGGAGTGTTTCTCCTGTCTCAATATCGACAACCTTCACTTCAACATCAGGGAGCGCCCTTCCCACCGTCGCAACCCGCAACTCAATGGGGTCGTCGGTCCTTGTCTGAGTGATTACCGGAGAGGCTTCGGTCTGTCCATAGGCAATAGTAATTTCAGAGGCATGCATATCTCGTATCACTCTCTTCATAACTTCAATGGGACAGGGAGAGCCTGCCATAATCCCGGAACGGAGACTTGTCAGGTCAAATTTTTCGAAATCAGGATGTTCCAGTT
>JAQUHM010000040.1 GCA_028683595.1 Geobacteraceae bacterium
CAGCCAGCGCCGTTGGGTGATTCCGTTGGTTTTGTTGCTGAATCTTTCGGGGTACATCTCGAAAAAATCCCGGAAAACCTTCTGCTCGAGGATTTCGGTATGGAGGCGCGATACGCCGTTGATTGCTTGACTGCCGACGATGGCGAGATGCGCCATGCGCACTTTTTTATCTTGAGTTTCCTCGATAAGAGACATGCGTTTTACCCGCGGCAGATCGTCGGGAAAACGAGCCTTTACCTCGGCAAGAAATTTATCATTGATCTGGTAGATGATTGCCAGATGATTCGGCAGGATCTTTCCAAACAGCCAGACCGGCCACTTCTCTAGCGCTTCCGGCAGGACAGTATGGTTGGTGTAGGCAAAGGTTCTGACGGTGATATTCCATGCCGTATCCCAGTCAAGCCGTTCATGGCAGAGAAGTATCCGCATCAGTTCCGGGATGGCCAGGGTAGGGTGAGTATCGTTCAACTGAATTGCTACTTTTTCCGGTAGCAGTTTCAGATCTTTATGTGTTTTTTTGAAACGATAGAGGATGTCCTGCACAGTTGCGGAGGCAAGAAAATATTCCTGTTTCAGGCGAAGTTCCCTGCCTTCCAGCACTTGGTCGGGCGGATAGAGTACTTTAGAGATATTTTCCGTGAACATCTTTTTTCCCACGGCTTCCATGTATTTTCCTTCGATGAAGAAATGCAGGTCGAAATCGCGTGTGGCTTTTGCACTCCAGAGGCGCATGGTGTTGACCACATCATTGTCATAGCCGGGAATTGGGATATCGTACGCCATGGCCATGACGTCTTCGGTGTCTATCCAGCAGGTATACTCATTGCCGTTTTCGTCATACCTGGTTACCACATTACCGTAATACTTGATCGGGTACAGGTGTTCCTTTCGACCGAATTCCCACGCGTTACCGTAGCGAAGCCAGTTGTCGGGAAGCTCAACCTGTGAACCATCAATGATCTTTTGGAAGAAGCTTCCGTATTCGTATCGGATTCCATACCCGTAAGCCGGGATTGACAGCGTTGCAAGAGAGTCGAGAAAACAGGCAGCGAGCCTGCCGAGACCCCCGTTTCCTAGCCCTGGATCCCATTCATGATCTTCTACGCATTCGAGATCAAGGTCCAGTCCTTTGAGTACTTCTACCCATTCTTCAACCAGATCCAGGTTTATCAGGCTGTTTCCCAGACTACGTCCCATCATGAATTCCATTGAGATGTAGTATACCCGTTTGGCGTCCTGGTCGTAGTAGGTTTGCTGGGTATCTCGCCATCTTTCGACGAGAAGATCACGAACTGAATAAGCAAGAGCCAGATATATGTCATGCTTGGTAATGGAAAAATTGTCCTTGCCAAGGGTGTATTCCAAGTGCTTCAGGATAAGGCTGCGGAGATTCGTCGGAGTAAGGGCTTCGCGGGTCCTGTTCTCGAGGATATAATGGTGGTTGTGATTGTGCATGGGCTGTTTCCTTTCCCTATGGATTGGTAGCGGTCCGGTCCCGGAAGTATATAGTGAATGATGCAGTAACGCAACAGCGCGTTACCATTGGACATCACTGGATTTTCATGCTACTAATGATCCATTTGTACAGCATTTCTCAACGGGAAAGCAATCCGTTTCAGGAGCATAGGCCGTGCCCTCTCTTAGTCGATACAGTAGCGATTCGTCGGTGAAGCATATTGGAATCTTTGCCAAGGTTCAGGATCCTCGTTGTCGTGAGGTTGCCGGAGAATTGTTGCGCTGGCTCAAGGACCGGGGTTTTACGCCACTTCTGGAGGAGCGACTTGCACAGTATCTGGGGTGTGATGATGGCGTCAGGGGTGATGAAATCCCCGCATGCTCGGAACTTGTCGTTGTCCTGGGTGGCGATGGCACACTGATTTCCGTGGCACGACTTGTTGGCGAGAGCGAAGTACCGATTCTGGGAATAAACCTTGGCAGTCTCGGCTTCCTGACCGAGATTCCCGTCAGCGGACTCTATGAAGCGCTCGAGGCATGCCTTTTCAGGGAGTGTAAAATTTCCCAGCGGATGATGTTGAGCGTTTCACTGATCAGGGGCGGGAAGGAAATCGGATCGTATCTGGCGCTGAACGATGCGGTTATCAACAAGGGTGCTCCTGCTAAAATAATTAGCCTCGATGCTTTGGTTGACGGACTGTTTCTCGCTACTTTTAAAGCGGATGGCCTGATTATCGCCAGCCCTACCGGGTCAACCGGGTATTCCCTTTCTGCCAACGGGCCGATTGTTGATCCGACTATCGATTGCCTTCTCATTACGCCAATCTGTTCCCACACCCTCACCAATCGTCCCATTGTGGTGAGTGCTGACACCGAGATAACGGTGGTATTGCACTCGCAGATGGAGAATGTGATGCTTACCCTCGACGGCCAGGTTGGCATCCCCCTGGAGTGCGATGACGAGATGCGTGTCAGCAGGGCAAAATATCGTACACGGCTGATTCTCTCCGGTGATACCGATTATTTCACGGTACTCAGGACCAAGCTGAAATGGGGCGAGAGATAGAGCTCACCTGGATTATTCCTGCAGTTTCTACCATTCGATGCCTGCTTGATCTGTTGCAGCGGAGTGTTACTGTATGCTTACCGACCTGATAATTAAAAACTTTGCAATCATTGACGAACTTCACGTCTCCTTCCGCCCGGGATTGAATATGCTTACCGGAGAGACCGGTGCCGGGAAATCCATTATTATCGACGCGGTAAATCTCATTCTTGGTGGAAGGGCGTCCTCTGATTTGATCCGTACCGGCGAAGAGGACGCGGTGGTTGAGTGCCTCTTTGATATTGCCGAATACGAAGACATCCGTAATAAACTCGCTGAATCAGGGATAGAAACCAATGCTGAGCTGCTCATCAAGAGAATAGTGTCGCGCTCCGGCAGAAACCGGGTCTTTATGAATGGCGGTATGGCAACGACTTCCCTGCTGGGTGATATAACTCCCCTGCTTGTAAATATTTATGGTCAGCATGAGTCCCAGACCCTTCTGCGCCCCGAGAACCATCTCTATCTCCTGGACGAATTCGCCGGTATTGTTCCCCTGAGGGAACAGTACGCACGTCTCCATGAGGAATGCCGAAAAATTGTTGAAGAGCTCCGTCTACTGGAAGCGGATGAGCGTGAGGCCTTCCGACGGAATGATCTTCTTACATTTCAGTCCAATGAGATTGCCGAGGCTGCTCTCGTTCCTGGAGAGGATGTTGAATTGCAGGAAGAACGACAGCGCCTTCTGCATGGGGAAAAGTTGATCCGGGCAACCAGCGGGGCCTATGATGCCTTGTATGACGGTGATGGAGCGCTGCTCGGGATTTTGCGTTCAATAATTACCGAAGTTGAAGAGGCTGGGATCGTGGATAATGCCCTTGCCGCATTTTCAGCACGGCTGAACGAGTCGTACCTTTCCCTTGAGGATACCGCGCTGTCACTGCGCGATTACGGGTCACGTCTTGAGGCTGACCCGGGCCGTCTTCAGGAGCTGGATGACCGCCTAGACCTGATCTATCGTCTGAAAAAGAAATATCTTCCCACCCTTGAAGGGATACTGAACTTCAAGGAAGAGGTGGATGCCGAACTGGAAACCTTTGCCCAGCGAGGAGAACGTCACAGTGATCTGACAGAGTCGCTACAGCGCCTGGAAATTTCCCTTCTGGAGCAGGGCAGAGAACTCACCCAGAAGCGACTTGATGCCTCGAATCGACTGAATACCGCTATGGAGACAGAACTCCACCAGCTTGCCATGAAAAATGCTCAGTTTTCTGTTGCCTTTACTCCCTATGAAGAGCCGCGGTCCACGGGGATGGAACGGGTTGAATTTCTCTTTTCGCCGAATCCCGGCGAAGCGCCGAAACCGCTTGCCCGGATAGCTTCAGGGGGTGAACTTTCCCGCCTGATGCTTGCAATGAAACAGATTCATCCGGAGAGTGACGTTCCGTCTCTCATCTTTGATGAGGTGGACACCGGAATCGGAGGTGCTGTTTCAGCGATGGTCGGGAAAAAACTGAAACGAGTGTCATGCAACCAGCAAGTTCTCTGCATCACCCATCATCCACAGGTGGCAGCCTTTGCGGACCATCACTTCAAGGTTAACAAAACCACGGAGTCGGGACGTACCAGGACGACGGTTGACTTGCTCTCCGATGAGGAGAGGGTCTTGGAGGTCGCACGAATGCTCAGCGGGACAAAGATCACGGAAAAGACCCTTGAACATGCCCGGGAAATGATGGAAGATGCATGTTGTGACGGGGGGTAGTTTTCTGCCAGAATGGTTACTCGCGGACATCCCTACGGGTATCTTTCCGAGGGAGGCGTGGTTGCCGAAGCAGGGGAGAGTTGTTAGCAGGAATTTCAGGTTGACTGCACCTGTCTGAAAGGGCAGGTGCCGGGTGATTATTACAGGCGGGGAAAGGAACGGATATGCTCCGTAAGGCACAGATCAAGGATGTAAAGGAAATACAGAAGTTATTGACGTTCTATGCGAATCGGGGAGAGATGCTTTCCCGCTCTCTTTCGGAGCTTTATGAATCAGTGAGGGACTTCTACGTCTGCGAGGAGGGGGGCAAATTGCTCGGCGCCTGCGCACTGCATATCATGTGGGAGGATTTGGCCGAAATCCGATCGGTCGCGGTCAGTGAGGATGTGGGGCGACACGGTCTCGGGACGCGCCTGGTGACGGCCTGCCTTGACGAGGCGCGGCAGCTTGGCTTGAAAAAACTTTTCTGTCTTACCTATAAACCCGAATTCTTTGCACGGTTCGGTTTCGTGATTGTTGACAAGTCTGAACTTCCCCACAAGGTGTGGAGGGACTGCATCAACTGCGTTAAATTCCCTGACTGCGATGAAATTGCCATGATATTGGAATTCTGATACATGGCGGCAGAATTTAAAGAAAGAAAACAGGAATGAAGAATGAATCAGTCTGAAATTGCCGATACCATTGAAAAACTGCTGTCTGCACGATCTGTTGATGGCTATGAGATTTCCGTTGGGGCCTCGCACAATCTTTCCATAGAAATTAAAGAACAGAAGATCGATACTTTCAAGTGTTCCGAACCGGTCGGCGTAAGCATACGGGTGCTGAAATCGGATGGTCTGGGGTTTTCCTACTCTACCAGCCTGGCTGACGGTGATCTTGCACGGATGGTGGCTGATGCTGTCACCTCCGCGGAAAACCAGACCCCGGACCCCTGCAACGGCTTCCCCGAGCCGCGTCCTTATCCTTTGATCGAGGGATTGTTCGACAAGGAGCTTGCCAGCGTTGGTGAGGATCGCAAGATTCAGTGCGCCATGGATCTCGAACGTTTGACTCTTGCGGTGGATTCCCGCATCAGCAAGGTTCGCAAGGCATCCTATGGGGAGTCGGAGTACGAGGTCTATATCAGGAGTTCACGCGGGGTAGAAGGCAGTCTGCGCGGCACTTCCGTGTCCGCCAGCGTTTCCGCTATTGCCGAAGACGGGGATGATTCTCAGATGGGTTGGGATTTCGGTTTCGGGACTTCATTCACCGATCTCCATGTGGACCAGATTGCCTTCACTGCAGCTTCTCGGGCTCTTGGCCTGCTTGGCGCCCGAAAGATAGCAAGCATGCGCTGCCCGGTGGTTCTTGACAACCAGGTGGCCTCGGACATTCTCGAGGTTCTCTCTTCATCATTCCTTGCGGAAAATGTCTTGAAAGGGAAGTCCATGCTTGCGGAAAAACTGGGCACAAAGGTTTTCTCCCCGGTTTTGAAAATTCGTGACAATGGTATCCTTCGGGGCGGTATGGCAACGGCGCCGTTTGATGCCGAGGGGATTCCCCAGCAGGATACCCTGCTGGTGGATGACGGAAAGGTTCTTTCTTTCCTCTATGACGGGTACTGGGCTCGCAGGGATGGTGTTCAGTCAACCGGAAACTCGACACGTGGTGGCATGAAAAGTCCCGCTCACCTGGGACTTACGAACTTTTACATCGAAAACGGAGCGTTCTCCGCGCAGGAACTTCTTACGGGAATGACCAGGGGTGTTCTGATCACCGATGTGATGGGGATTCACACGGCAAACCCCATTTCCGGAGACTTTTCCGTAGGAGCATCAGGCTTTTTCGTGGAAAACGGAGCCATAGCCTATCCGGTCAAGGAAATTGCCCTGTCGGGAAATATTATCGATCTCTTTGCTTCCGTGGAAATGACCGGAGATGATCTCCGCTTTTTCGGCAGTGTCGGATCTCCCTCGCTGAGGATTGCCGAGCTTGATGTGAGCGGGCACTGAAGGTACGGCTGAAGGTGAAAGGTGAAAGGAAGACTGTTCCTGATGCTGCCTGTCATCCTGGCTGTATGTTACTATTGACAATTTGAACACTATGTATGGAGCATGACATTATGATAGAAGCATATCTCCAACACGAAGCAGAACGACGCGCAAAGGGGATCCCTCCGCTTCCCCTTGACCCGGAGCAGACAAAGTCCCTGTGCAAACTTTTACAGAGTCCTCCTCCTGAAAAGGGAGAGTTCCTGCTATTTCTTCTCAAGGAGCGGGTTTCGCCCGGTGTTGATCCTGCTGCGCAGGTCAAGGCGGAATTCCTGGCGTCGATCATTATCGGGAGCCTGCAGTCTCCCCTTGTATCACCTCTCGAAGCAGTTCGAATTCTCGGCACGATGCTGGGTGGCTACAATGTTCAGCCGCTTATTGCTGCACTTTCGATTTCCGAGTTGGCTGAGGAGGCTGTGGCAGCGCTTTCACGGACGATTCTGGTCTATGATGCCTTTGACGAGGTTGCGGCTCTCGCCCAAACTCTTCCTGCTGCACGGAAGGTTCTCCAGTCCTGGGCTAATGCCGAATGGTTTACCGTACGGCCATCTCTGCCGCAAACTATCAGTGTTCGAATCTTTAAGGTTGACGGTGAGATCAATACCGACGATTTTTCACCTGCCGGTGATGCCTGGAGTCGTCCGGATATACCTCTCCACGCACTTTCCATGGGCAAAGCAAGTTTCCCTGGCGGTGTTGGTACCATTGCTTTCTATCGAGCAGATGGTGACACGGTTGCTTTTGTCGGCGACGTGGTCGGTACCGGATCTTCGCGAAAATCTGCGTGCAACAGTGTCCTGTGGCATATCGGCGAGGACATTCCGAATGTTCCCAACAAGCGTCGGGGGGGGGTGATCATCGGCGGGGCAATCGCACCTATTTTCTTCAACACTGCCCAAGATTCCGGTGCATTGCCGATTCGCTGTGATGTTACGAAGTTGAAGAGCGGCGATCAGGTAACCATCGACAATAAACGCGGTCAGATACTCTCAGCAGCTGGAGAAGTTCTCTCAACATTCTTCCTTTCTCCCGAAACCCTTACTGACGAATATCGAGCCGGAGGCCGGATTCCACTGATTATTGGACGTTCGCTGACAGCAAAAGCCAGAAAGTCCCTGGGCATGGACGAGGGACGGATCTTTGTTGTGACACAGAACCCTGAACCGCCCGCGGGGCAGAAATTTACCCTTGCGCAGAAAATGGTGGGTAAGGCCTGCGGACTCTCAGGAGTTCTTCCCGGCACTGCCTGTGAGCCGCGGATGACAACGGTTGGTTCCCAGGATACCACGGGCCCGATGACTGCCGACGAGTTGAAGGAGCTTGCCTGTCTCCGCTTCCAGGCGCCGCTTTTCATGCAGTCTTTCTGTCATACGTCTGCTTATCCAAAACCCTCAGATGTCCGAATGCACGCAACATTACCCGATTTTATTTCCGAGCGGGGAGGGTTGGCACTCCGCCCCGGAGATGGGGTGATTCACAACTGGCTGAATCGTCTTGTTTTGCCTGACACGGTCGGAACCGGTGGCGATTCCCACACCCGTTTTCCCATAGGTATTTCTTTTCCTGCCGGCTCCGGTCTGGTAGCTTTTGCCGGTGCCCTGGGTTTTATGCCACTTGATATGCCGGAGAGCGTTCTGGTCCGTTTCAAGGGTAAGATGAATCCGGGCATAACACTCCGCGATCTGGTGAACGCCATCCCCTTGGAGGCCATTCGCCAGGGGTTGCTGACGGTTCCGAAGAAAAACAAGGTAAATATCTTTAATGGCAGGATCATGGAGATCGAAGGGCTTCCCGATCTTCCGGTGGAGGAAGCCTTCGAGCTTACGAATTCGGCAGCTGAGAGAAGTGCCGCCGCTGCCTGCATACATCTTTCAACCGATAGTGTCTCTGAGCACCTGCGCTCCAATGCCGCACTTATGGAGCGCATGATCGAAGAGGGCTACCGTGATCCTGATGCTCTGCGAAAGCGCATTGCTGCAGTGGAGAAATGGCTGGAAAACCCAACACTCCTTGCCCCTGATGAGGGGGCAGACTATGCGGCTGTCCTGGAAATTGATCTGGCTACCATCACTGAACCGATTCTTGCCTGCCCCAATGACCCTGATGATGTGAAGGTCCTTTCCGAGGTGTCTGGAACTAAAGTGGATGATGTTTTTATCGGTTCCTGCATGACCAGCATTGGCCAGTTTCGTGCTGCTGCAGAAATCTGGAGAGGGGGTACCTTCAATTCTCAAGTGCGTACCTGGATTTGCCCGCCGACACGGATGGATAACAGGCAGCTCAGGGAAGAGGGCCTTTTCGCCATATTCGGTGCAGTGGGAGGTCATATCGAGATCCCGGGTTGCTCACTCTGTATGGGTAACCAGGCCAGGGTTCCGGATGGAGTAACGGTTTTTTCCACCTCTACTCGAAATTTTGATAACCGCATAGGGAACGGCGCTCGTGTTTTTCTCGGTTCTGCGGAGTTGGGCGCTGTTGTCGCGCTATTGGGTAGTATCCCTTCTCCCGAAGTTTACATGTCCCTTTACCGTGAAAAGATCGAACCCAAAAAGGCGGCAATTTATCGAGCGCTTCACTTCCATGAAATGGATTGCTGATTCATGCAGAGAAATACGCCTGCCGGCGTTGCATCTTTATTGCTAAAGGGTACCAATGTCTGACGTCACTCCAATGATGCGCCAATATCTCGAGATTAAGGCGGAACATCCTGATGCAATCCTCTTTTTCCGTCTTGGCGATTTTTACGAGATGTTTCTGGAGGATGCCGTCACGGCTTCTAAGATCCTCGATATCACCCTGACTTCACGGAACAAGAATTCCGATGGGACTGATGTTCCCATGTGCGGAATTCCCTATCATTCCGCGGCTCCCTATCTTGCAAAGCTGGTTGAGGCGGGCCAGAAGGTTGCCATCTGCGAGCAGGTGGAGGATCCCAAGACGGTTAAGGGTATTGTCAAGAGGAAGGTCGTCCGGGTTGTGACACCCGGCCTGGTCCTGGACGGCGATACCCTGACGCCAAAGGAAAACAACTATCTCTTGTCACTCTTTTCCCTCTCGGGAGATGTCTGGGGTCTTTCAACGCTGGATATTACTACCGGGGAGTTTCGTGTTACGGAATTGCAGGGTCGGGAGTCTCTTCTAGCTGAAGTCGTCTGCATAAACCCGCGGGAAATACTTCTTTCCGAGGAACTGCGGGAAGGTTCTCTACTGCGCTGCCTCGCTCCCGTATTGGATGGCGTGTCTCTTTCCTACCTCGCTGACTGGGTTTATGATCCGGATTATGCGAAGCGCCTCTTTACCAGTCAATTCGGGGTTCAGTCTCCCGACTCGCTGGGCTGTGGAGGGCTCAAAGAGGGACTCCTTGCGGCTTGTGCTGTGCTGCATTATCTGCAAGATACCCAGAAAAGCGCCGTGGGTCATATTACCGGGATCACGCCCTATACGACCGCCGAATTCCTGGTGCTTGACGAATCGACGCGTCGGAACCTCGAGTTGACCACCACCCTTTCAGAAAATCGTAAAAAGGGTTCCCTTCTCGGTCTTCTGGATCGGACCGTAACGGCGATGGGCGGCAGAAAGCTTAAGCATTGGGTTAACTATCCTCTGGTATCTATCGATAAAATAAGTGAACGTCTTGATGGGGTTGCCGAACTTCTGAAGGGCCCTGGCCAGCGTTGCGAAATTCTCTCCCTGCTGAGCGGAGTTCATGATCTGGAGCGCCTGAACGGCAGAATAAGCCTGGCCAGTGCCGGAGCAAAGGACCTTGTGGCGCTGAAAGAATCACTGCTGCGTCTTCCTGCTCTCCTTGCCGCCCTTAACGGGAGCGAGTCTGCGTTGTTGCAGCAGGTCCACCGTGACACGGACCCCCTCCAGGATGTTGTTGACCTGATACGGTGTGGTATTGTTGAAAATCCGCCTTTTCTGCTCCGTGACGGCGGCATCATCGCTGATGGATACAACCCTGAGCTTGACGAACTTCGTTCGGTCAGTCATGAAGGAAAAGGCTTTATTGCCCGTCTGGAAGCCCAGGAAAAGTCCCGGACCGGCATCAGTTCCCTGAAAATTCGCTATAACAAGGTGTTTGGCTATTACATCGAGGTTACCAAGTCCAATCTTTCCGGGATACCCGAGCATTATGTGAGAAAGCAGACTCTTGCCAATGCCGAACGATATATAACAGAGGAGTTGAAGGAGTACGAGGACAAGGTCCTGAATGCCGAGGACAGGATTGCCGATCTCGAATATTCGTTGTTTCAGGAGATCCGTGAAAGCGTAGCCGCCCAGGGAGTTAGAATTGCCCGGACCGCGGACAAGCTGGCGATCCTCGATGTGCTGGTCGGCCTTGCCGATTTGGCCCATGAGCAGAGCTACTGTCGGCCCGTGGTAAACGATCGTGATACCATCGAGATACTCGAGGGACGTCATCCCGTGGTTGAGGCGTCAAGTCTGTCCGAACGTTTTGTTCCCAATGATGTACTTCTCGACACAACGGAAAACCAGCTTATCATTATTACCGGGCCAAATATGGCAGGAAAGTCCACTTTCATGCGCCAGGTGGCTCTCATCACTCACATGGCCCAGATAGGAAGCTTTGTCCCGGCCACCAAGGCAACGGTGGGCATTGTGGACCGGATTTTTACCCGGGTCGGTGCTTCGGACAATCTGGCACGCGGTCAATCTACATTCATGGTGGAGATGATGGAAGCCGCCCACATCCTGCGCAATGCAACGTCCCGCAGCCTGATAATCCTTGATGAGATAGGGCGCGGCACTTCCACATTCGACGGGGTTTCCATTGCCTGGGCGGTAGCCGAGTATCTCCATGACACTGAGTCCTGTGCGGCAAAAACCCTGTTTGCAACCCACTACCATGAACTTACCGAGCTTGCGGTAACACGAAAACGGATCAAGAATTTCAATATTGCCGTGCGAGAGTGGAACGATCAGATTATTTTTCTTCGCAAGATTGTGGAAGGCAGTACTTCTCATTCATACGGTATTCAGGTTGCCCGGCTTGCCGGTCTTCCTCATGAGATTATTGAACGGGCCAAAGAGATCTTGATCAATCTGGAAAAAGGCGAGTATGGTGAAGGAGGTGTTCCTCGCATTGCCCGGGGTAAGCGTCAGGCTATGCCGGTGGCATCACCCCAGTTGCAGCTTTTTGCCGAGCCGGAGGATGCGCTCCGCAAGAGGCTCGCGGGGATAGCCATTGCTTCCCTTACACCCCTCGAGGCGCTGAACATACTGGATCAATTGAAAAGGATGGTGTGAAGTGACAATCAGAAACGGACTCATCATTTTGATCCTTCCGTTGCTCTGTTTTCTTTTGCCCTTGGCTGCAGGGGCGAAAGGGGTAACCGGCACGGATCTCACGACGACGAATAACCTTTCGAGGAGTCGCATCCAGGTCTGTAAGGTCAACGTCAAGGATGCGGCGTCAAAGCGAACGGTTTCGCAACGGATAGGGGACAGCAAGTCTGCCGCCGGACAGACCCTTGGTGATGCCATCGGATCATCCGGTCCACCCCAGGCTCTGGTCACGGATCTCCGTTACTGGTCGAATCCGGACTATACCCGGATAGTCATTACCCTGGATCGTGAGGTTACCTTTACCCCGCACAAACTGAGGTGTGATAATCAGGTGTCACTTCCTGAACGCATCTATATTGATTTTGCCGGTGCCAGGATCGCTCCGGGGGTGAAGGATGTTTCCATCGGAGACGGACTGCTGAAATCGGCACGGGTGGGCCAGTACCGGCCCGATGTTGTCCGGGTTGTGCTCGATATTGAAAATATCCGTGATTATAAAATATTCCCTTTGTCAGACCCCTTTCGGATCGTTATTGATGTGAAAGGTGAACGAAAGACGGAAATTTCCCGACTCGAAGACACTATTCAGGCTCCCAGGTCTGAACCTGTACCGGCAAAAGAGCCGGTCAGGTTTGAGAGGGAGAATACCGGTAATAAGTTCAAGCCGGCTAAGATTCGACGAATTGTTGTGGATCCGGGACATGGGGGGCATGACCCCGGCGCCATGGGCGCTGATGGTCTCAGGGAAAAAGATATTGTCCTGTCAATCGGGCTGAAGCTTGCCAGGCAATTAAAGGAACAGCTGGGTGTCGATGTGGTCATGACCCGCTCGACTGATGTCTTTATTCCCCTGGAAGAACGTACGGCCATTGCCAACAAGGTAAACGCAGATCTTTTTCTCTCCATACATGCAAATGCCTCGCTGAACAAGTCTGCGTCGGGGATCGAGACGTATTACCTGAATCTTACAAAGTCGGACAAGGCTGCTCGCGTTGCTGCCAGAGAAAATAATACCTCATTGGAGAAGGTCGGTCTTCTGCAGAATATTCTTTTCGATCTTATGGCAAATTATAAGATCAACGATTCTGCACGGTTGGCTGATAACGTTCAAAAGTCACTACACGGGAAACTTGATAAAAAATTCGGCGGGATAAAAAACCTGGGGGTAAAGCAGGGGCCTTTTTACGTCCTGGTTGGGGCAACCATGCCGAGTATTCTGGTTGAAACCGCTTTTGTCAGCAATGATCACGATGCGGAACTCCTCACTGACAACGATTATCAGGAAGCAACGGCAGCCGGCATACTCGAGGGTGTCCGAGGTTATATCAAGGAATTGCATTAAAAAGTAACAGGCAGTAACTGGTTTTTGAATGTTTTCCGGTTTTCCGTACCTCACTACACCCGGCTTGCGGTAGCAAGACGATTATTGGACTAAGGACCATGGACTTCGAAATCGATCGATATTTTCCTGATGAGAACCAGACGTACGGTGACTCAGGACGGGCTTCCTTCGAGGAAAAAAGACCCCTCTATCTTTCCGGTGCCCGGCATTTTATGAACCAGTATGGAGAGATCATCCATTCCCGCCACGATGGGGATGCCGATGGTGTCTGGGTGGTGCGCACCATTGCCGAGATGGTTGATATCCTCATGAAGAAGCTGTTTCAATGCATCATCAGCGATGTGCGCTATCAGAGCGGAGGCAGGGAACAGATAACGCTCGTGGCCACCGGAGGATATGGTCGCGGGGAACTGAACCCGTACTCGGACATCGATATCATGTTCCTCCATAACGGCAAGGACAGCCGACGCGTAGAGGATATTGCCCAGAAAATTCTCTATTTTCTCTGGGACATGCGCCTGGATGTGGGCTGTTCGGTTCGTACCCTCCATGACTGCGTTGAAATGTCGAACTCCGATATGACGGTGAAGACAGCACTTCTTGATACCCGCTACATTTGCGGTAATCGAACACTGCTCAAGGACCTCCAGAAGACTGTCCTCACGCAGATCATGACCAAGGGCAGCGATGCCTTCATTCGTCAAAAGGTTTCCGAACTTGAGGTGCGCAGGGAGAAATATGGTTCGTCGGTCTATCTCCTCGAACCGAACATCAAGGAGGGGGATGGAGGGCTGCGTGACCTTCAGACGGCGCTCTGGATTGCCAAGGTGAGATTCAAGGTTACCGAACCACGTGAACTGGTAATGAAGGGTGTCCTTACGGAACAGGATCTGGAGACGTATGAAGGATTGCTTTCCTACCTCTGGAGGATCCGGAATGAACTCCATTACCTGGCCGGACGCAGGAACGACCAGTTGACCTTTGGTGACCAGAGCAAGGTTGCAGCTTTTCTCGGCTATAAAGACCGGGGAGACCAGCTTGGAGTAGAAGATTTTCTTCGCGACTACTACCTTCATGCTACCCGTGTTGAACAGTTCTGGTCGCTCATGGTGTCCAAATGCCTGTGCCGTGATGATGCTTCCCGCAAAATCTTGGGATATCTGGTGCGGCGGCCAATCGGAGATGGTTTTTATGTGATCAAGGGTGAATTGACGATACCCGACGAGAATATGTTCATCGAGAACCCTGCACTTTTGATGAAGCTGTTCGAATACGCGCAGAAACATGATGTTGAAATCAGCATGCATGCCCAGAACCTTGTCCGCAGGAACCTTCATCTGATGAATGACAAATTTCGTCGGAACCGCGAGGTGAATCAATCATTTTTTGCCATTCTTCGCTCTCACAAGAAGGTGGGGAGTACCCTCAAGAAAATGCATTATCTCGGGTTCCTGATCCGCTTTATTCCGGAGTTTGAGCGCGTCTATTGCAAAGCCCAGCACGATCTCTACCATATGTATACGGTGGATGTGCATTCTTTGTTTGCCGTTGAGGAAATAATCAGGCTTGTGAATGGTGAACATCATGAAGTGCTGCCCTTGCTTACTACACTGGCTGGTGAAGTAGCAAAGCGCGAACTTCTACTGCTGGCGGTTCTGCTTCACGATATCGGAAAAGGAGAGGGTGGGAATCACTCGGAAAAGGGCGCCGAGATGATGCCTACCATTGCAAGACGCCTTGGACTTACCAAGGAAGACAGTGAACGACTTGAATTTCTCGTACGCAATCATCTCCGTTTTGCCCACATCGCCCAGCGGCGAGATCTGCATGATGAAAAAATGATTATCCAGTTTGCCCGCCAGATGGGGACCAGTGAAACCCTCAAGATGCTCTACCTGCTTACCTATGCGGACCTCAAGGCGGTCGGCCCCGAGATCTGGACTGATTGGAAAGCGATGCTGATGGAGGAACTGTACGAAAAGACGTTCGCCGTACTGGAGCGGGGTGACTTCAAGTATGAGGTTGGCAGTGATCGCGTGAAGAATGTCAGGAAAGACGTTCTGAGACTCCTGGAAAACGAGTATCCGTCAGCTATTGTCAAAGAGGAGCTGAGGGCTCTCAGCATCAGAAATCTCCTGTCAAATCCGCCTGCCGTCATTGCGGAGGAGGTCAGGATGCTGCTGGCCCTTGGAGACTCGCCTCTCCTTACCCGGGTTCAGCATGCGGCAGATGGTTCTTACTCGAATGTGACCATCTGCACCCTTGATGTTTCGGGTCTTTTTTCCATGATCACCGGAGTTATGGCTGCTAACGGGATGAACATCCTTGGCGCGCAGATCCATACCAGTCGCAATGGCAAGGTCCTTGATGTCCTGCAGGTGAATTCACCCCAAGGTTTCATTTTTACCGACCCTGCCCGATGGGAGCGAATGGAGGAAGATCTTCGCCAGGTTATCCAGGGCAAGATTCAGGTCCAGACCCTGGTGGAAAAACGGCATCGACCGAGCGTACTGATTGAAAAAGTCAAGCCGCGCTTTCCGACGGTTATCGAAATCGACAATGAGGTTTCCGATGACTATACTGTTATCGATATCTATACCCATGACAAGATAGGTTTGCTCTATTGCATCTCGAGCACTCTGACCAGGCTAGGTCTCTATATCGGTATTGCGAAAATTTCGACGAAGATCGATCAGGTGGCTGACGTTTTCTATGTGAAAGACATCTTCGGCCAGAAGCTGACTTCGGATGAGAAATTGGTGGAAATCGAGCAACGTCTGTTCAAGGCGATCGATGAGTCATGAAACAGTATCTTGATCTTTTTCTCTCCTATCTGGTGGTGGAAAAGGGGCTTTCCGATAATACCCTGGAAGCCTATCACCGTGATGTTGATAGATACCTGTCATTTCTGCTGCGGCAAAAGATTCATGAACCGACTCGGATACGCCCGCTCGATATTGCCTCGTTCCTCGCCTGGCTGAAGGAATCCGGGCTTGCTCCCCGGAGCAGGGCGCGTGCTCTCTCCTGTGTCCGGATGTTTCACCGTTTTCTCGAAATTGAGAACCACTGTGAAGGAAATCCGGCCTCGCTGATTGATGCCCCCAGAATGGTTGCCAGACTTCCGATTGTCCTGAGTTGCAGGGATGTCGAACTGCTGCTTTCCGCACCCTCAGGAGAACTGCCGGAAGATGTCCGGGACCGCGCTATGCTGGACCTTCTCTATGCCACGGGTCTGCGGGTTTCCGAATTGGTATCTCTGAAGGTGAGGGAAGTAAACAGGACGGCCGGGTTTCTTCTTACTTGCGGCAAAGGTGGAAAGGAACGGCTTGTCCCTCTGGGGGAGACAGCGGTAGCTTCCCTGGATGGATACCTGGCAAAGGCTCGATTGAAGCTGGACAAAAAGGGCGGGAGCGACTATCTTTTTCTTTCCAGGCTCGGCAAGCCCATGTCGCGTCAGGCCTTCTGGAATATCATTAAAAAAAGGGCCCATCAGGCGGGCATCGCCAAAAACATTTCTCCGCATACCCTGCGTCATTCGTTTGCTACCCATCTCCTGGAGAATGGTGCCGACCTGCGGAGTGTCCAGCTCATGCTCGGGCACGCGGACCTCTCGACAACCCAGATTTATACGCATATCACGCGGGAGCGTCTGAAGAAAATACATGAAGAATTCCATCCCCGGGCCTGATCGTTCTTGGCAGGCGAGAATGGATTCTGCACTGTTGATGCAAGAAAGGAATAGTACATGAAATATATAGTTTTGCTCGGTGACGGTATGCCCGATGAAGGGATCGAGTCTTTGGGAGGGAAAACTCCCCTGCAGTTTGCCAGGACGCCTGCCATGGATTTTATGGCAAAAAGGGGCCTGCTAGGACTTGCGAGTACCATTCCGCCCGGGTATCCTCCGGGAAGCGATGTGGCGAACCTCTCGGTTTTCGGCTATGACCCCCGAACCTGTTATACCGGAAGGTCACCCTTGGAAGCCGCCAGCATGGGTGTCAGTCTCGGGCCTGACGATGTAGCTTTTCGTCTGAACCTGGTGAATTTGCGTGCTGATGACGGAATTGTCCTCATGGGTGACTACTCTTCCGGACACATCACCACGGAGGAGGGTCGGGAGCTGGTAGCCGCACTTGCCGCTGAACTGGGAGATAGTGAATTCGAGTTCCATCCCGGGGTAAGCTACCGTCATCTCCTGGTCTGGCGGAACGGAAAGGAGAAACTTGAACTCACTCCACCTCATGATATTTCCGGGAAGTGCATCGACCAACATCTTCCCAAAGGGGAAGGGGC